>NZ_JAAHFV010000509.1:0-3514 GCF_010672755.1 Moorena sp. SIO1F2 | reverse complement strand
CTATTCCTCTGTTTTAAGCCAATGGGAACTAGTTAAGTCAGACTCATCTATTATGTATTATCCCCAACTGCAATTGGTAGCCGGTCCTACCTTACCTACCCAGGGTAAACGCAAGAATCAATAAGCCGTAGCTTATTGATAAAAAGACCGGGTCATTCTCAACACGTTAACTCTATTGCGAGTACAGTTCGACGAGATTATAGGGGTTTCGAGCCACGATCAACCGATATCTAGCCAATGCACATTATGGGCAATTTTTTCTTGCGCTTACCCTGCTTACCTACCCGATCACAAATGCCAGACAGTCTACTACACTTGGGCAGAAATTTGTGATCAGTTCCTTGGAATATGAGAGGGATCAGGGGGTTATTTTTAGTCGTAAGTTATCAGTTTCAAGTATTGATCTATTTTTTTTGATAATTTTTTTTTTTAAATTAAATTAAAACTAGTTCTCTTTAAAACCACTGGTCAAACAATGAAAGATGTTTCTGTCATTATTCCCGTCTACGGAGTTTAAAACTATATTGCAGCAGCGGTGCAGTTTGTTCTCGACCAGACCTATACCAACTTTGAACTGCTTATTATTGAGGATGAATCCCCAGACAGTAGTATAAAAATTTGTCAATAATTCTCGGATCATCGCATTAAGATTATTCATGAAACTAATCGGGGACTGGCTGGAGCGCGCAATACAGGAATTCGCCATGCCAAAGGAGATTATTTAGCGTTTTTAGATTGGGATGACTTGTGGTTACTTCAGAAACTGGAAAGACATATTGAACACTTAGAAAAATTTCCAGAGGTAGGGGTTAGTTTTAGCCGTTCAGCATTGATTGATGAATCTGGAAATTTATTGAACACTTATCTAATGCCTAAGTTAAAGGACATTACCCGATCAGATTTATTCCGGTCTAGTCCTATTGGTAATGGTTCAGCTCCCGTAATTCGACGGGAAGTCTTTGAAGCCATTAAGTATCAAGATAACCTTTACGGCACTACAGAATATTTTTACTTTGATGAAAACTTCCGCCGCGCTGAAGATATTGAATGTTGGCTACGTATTGCGATTCAGACAGACTGGAAAATTGAAGGAATCCCTGAAGCACTAACCCTATATCGAGTCAATTCAGCCACTCTTTCAGCGAACTTAGTCAAACAGTTGGATTCGTGGAAACAAGTACTAGAAAAAACTCGCTCCTACGCTCCTGAATTGATTGAGAAGTGGGGAAATTTAGCCCTGGCCTATCGATTGCGAAACTTTGCTCGTAGTGCAGTACGTCTCAAAGATGGAGCAATGTCTGTCAAACTAATTAACGGTGCTTTGGCAACTTACTGGCGTATTCTCTTGGAAGAACCAAGCCGTACCCTTCGGACTTTGGCTGCTGCCTATTTACTTTGGCTGTTGCCTAAGCCCCTATATTCCTACCTCGAAGTTCTCGCTGTTAAAGTAGCGGGAATGCTCCAAAGACGTCAGATTTTGCAAGACCAACTTGGGCAATAATTCTCTTAGTCGTTTTCTCTTAGTCGTTCAGTATAGGATGGTTGATAAAATGAAAAAAGTTTCCGTCATTACTCCAGTCTACAACGTTGAGAAGTATATTGCTGCTACAGTACAGTCAGTTTTGGATCAAACTTACCAAAATTTTGAATATTTGCTCATTGATGATGGTTCTCCTGACCACAGTGTAGAGATTTGCCAGGAGTTCCTAGACCCGAGGATCAAAATTATTCGTCAGGAAAATCAGGGAGCTAATGCAGCAAGGAATGAAGGCATCCGCCAAGCCGAGGGAGAGTATATAGCATTTTTAGATGGCGATGACCTATGGTTGCCTCAAAAACTAGAAAAACATATTGAACATTTGGAAAACAATCCCAATTTGGGGATTAGCTTTAGCTGTTCTGGGTTTATCGATGAACTCAGGGGGTGACAACAAGGCTAAAAACTAGACAGGGTATGGGGTGTGGGGGGTAGGGGGTGGGGAAAATAGAAGGGAATTTGGAGTGAGCCCAGGGATAACAATCGCTCCCAAACCTGATTCAACCGTCCCGTTGCAACCTAGCCAGCTCCTGATCTTCCCCTACACCCTTCACCCCAAACCCCACACCCTGTAAGGCTTTGAAGGCTGTTTGTCACCCCGTCAGATCGATGAAGCAGGAAATCCCCTAGGAATCTATCAACTACCCAAACTAAAGGACATCACCATCGGTGACATAATTTGCCGTAATCCTATTAGTAATGGCTCCTGTGCTGTGTTCCGCAAGCAGGTATTTGAAGCCATTAAGTACCAAGAGACTATCAACGGAAAGACCAAAGACTTTTATTGGGATGAGGGATTGCAAGGGTCACAGGATTTGGATTGTTGGTTTCGCATTGCTATCCAAACCAATTGGCACCTGGAAGGCATTCCTGACTCTTTGACTCTATACCGAGTAAATTCCAGTGGTATATCAGCTAACTTGTTCAAAAAACAAAAGTCTTGGGAACAGGTAATTGAGAAAACTCGCTCTTATGCTCCTGATGTGGTGGTTGAGTGGGAAAATCGTGCCCGTGCTTACCATTTGAGGTATCTAGCTCGTAGGGCAGTTACCTTGAGAGATGGTGCCATGGCTGTCCAATTCTTCAACCAAGCTCTGGGGAGCTACTGGCAGATGCTCTGGGAAGAACCACGTCGTACCCTGTTAACTGGGGCTGCGGCCTATTTGCTCTGGCTTATACCTCAGAATCTTTACAAGCATATAGAAGCTTTAGCTTTAAAAACCACAGGGTCTTCACAACAGCGCCGGATTTCTCAAGCAATCAGAGGGACATGAAATGTCATCTATTAGCAAATAGCTAAAGCCTTGCTACCAATGCATGCTGGTTTTTGGGCGTTGCTGAATCTTTGAATGAATAGGAGTAGAGTGGGCATCCTGCCCGCTCGAAAATTGGTGTAACGGGCAAGATGCCCGTTACACCAAGATGCCCATTCTACGGCAAGATGCCCATTGTACAAAACTTTTAAAATCATTCCATTATTAAGCAACGCCGGTTTTTAGGTAATGGGTAATGGGTCTGCCAATTATCCATTACCCATTACCGACTCCCCACTCCCCACTCCCCACTCCCGATTCCCGACTCCCAGGGAGTGCGCGTTCACGCTTAGCTTTGAAAAAGCGCGGGGTCGCACCGCTCCCGACTCCCCACTCCCGACCCAAATGTAAAAAACCTACCCCTGTGAGCACAGCCCCTCTCCATTCGCGACGGCATCAAGAAAGTGAAATTGGATATTTTGTGAGTTGTAGCTAATTGTAAAATTTCTGTATACTAATTGTGAAATTTCTGTCTAGTTTTGATAAATCATATATCTAGCTAGACAGTTTTTTTTTGCTATAGTTTTTGATTATGATATACTTCTATAAAGTCTGGTTTTATCGCTTTTCTATAAGCTGACAGGGATGGCATCTTAAAATCATGATATGGCTTAATTGCCTAATTTTGACGTTCACTGTCTTATCTAGCTGTCGTATATACTAC
>NZ_JAAHFV010000508.1:0-3542 GCF_010672755.1 Moorena sp. SIO1F2 | reverse complement strand
GTATCGGTAAGTCCACAACTAGCTGTAATATCTCAGTTGCCCTAGCTAAGCGGGGTCGAAAGGTGCTGCAAATTGGCTGTGACCCGAAGCATGACAGCACATTCACTCTGACTGGTTTTCTGATCCCTACCATTATTGATACCCTTCAGGAAAAGGATTACCACTACGAAGATGTCTGGCCTGAAGATGTGATTTACAAAGGTTATGGTGGTGTTCATTGCGTAGAAGCTGGTGGTCCCCCGGCTGGTGCTGGTTGCGGTGGCTATGTAGTTGGTGAAACGGTTAAGCTGCTCAAGGAACTGAATGCTTTTGATGAGTACGATGTGATTCTGTTTGACGTTCTGGGTGATGTCGTCTGTGGTGGTTTTGCTGCTCCCCTCAACTATTCCAACTATTGCATGATTGTCACGGATAACGGTTTCGATGCGTTGTTCGCTGCTAACCGGATTGCTGCTTCTGTTCGTGAAAAAGCTCGCACTCACCCGCTGCGTCTGGCTGGTCTGATTGGCAACCGCACCTCTAAGCGCGACTTAATCGATAAGTATGTGGAAGCTGTGCCCATGCCAGTGCTGGAAATTCTGCCACTAATTGAAGACATTCGTGTCTCTCGGGTTAAGGGCAAAACGATTTTTGAAATGGCAGAAACTGACCCTAGCCTGGAACCGGTTTGCCAATACTATCTCAACATTGCTGACCAAATTCTGGCACAGCCTGAGGGGGTTGTACCTCAAGATGCACCAGACCGGGAGTTGTTCTCTTTGCTGTCTGACTTCTACCTAAATCCTCAAACCCCAGCAGTGACTGAGGAAGAAGAATTAGACCTGATGATGGTGTAAGCAAAGGTTAGGAGGTTAGGAGGTTGAAAGTTAGGAGGTTGAAGGTTGTTCGCGTAGCGTGGCCAAAGGCCAAGGTTGAAGGTTGAAGGTTAGGAAGTTGAAGGTTAGGAAGTTGAAGGTTGAAAGTTAGCAGGTTGAAAGTTAGCAGGTTGAAGGTTGGAAGTTAGCAGGCGTAGGGTGCGTTAGGGACGGGCTCGCCCTCATTTTATCGGTAGCCAGTGTTGAGACAGTCCGTCCCGTAACGCACCACCGGGTCAAACAGCTTTAATGAGATGCACCCGGTTGAAAGTTATAAGAGTCAACAGCAAACCTGAAAACCTTCAACCTTAAACCTTAAAACCTTCAAGCATTAAAACCTTCAACCTTTAAACCTTCAACCTTAAACCCTGAAAACTTTAGAGAGAAACCAGGAGAGGAGAATTTTAAATGACTGTTGCTCAAACCCCTCAAGCCCTAGATTTTGAGTGCGAAACTGGGAATTACCATACCTTTTGCCCAATTAGCTGCGTGGCATGGCTTTACCAAAAGATTGAAGATAGCTTCTTTTTGGTGATTGGTACTAAGACTTGTGGCTATTTCCTCCAAAATGCGATGGGGGTGATGATTTTTGCTGAGCCACGCTATGCCATGGCGGAGTTGGAAGAAGGGGATATTTCGGCTAAGCTCAATGATTACGAGGAACTGAAGCGGTTGTGTTTGCAGATTAAACGCGATCGCAATCCTAGTGTGATTGTCTGGATTGGTACCTGCACTACCGAAATTATCAAGATGGATTTGGAAGGCTTGGCTCCCAAGCTGGAATCTGAGATTGGTATTCCAATTGTGGTGGCTCGTGCTAATGGCTTAGACTATGCTTTCACCCAGGGTGAAGATACAGTATTGGCGGCTATGGCTCACAAGTGTCCGAAGGAAGCACCCCAGGTGGAAGAGGAGAAACAAGAACGGAATGCGATCGCAAAACTCCTCAACTTTGGACGCCAGAAAGAAGAGGTGGCTGCGGAAGAGTCAGACTATGCGGATCATCCACCCCTAGTGTTGTTTGGCTCCCTACCTGACCCGGTTGTGACTAACCTCACCCTAGAGTTGAAGAAGCAGGGGATTAAGGTGTCTGGTTGGTTGCCTGCTAAGCGTTACACGGAATTGCCAGTAATTGAAGAAGGTTACTATGTTGCTGGGGTGAATCCCTTCCTCAGCCGCACCGCTACTACTCTGATGCGCCGCCGCAAGTGTAAGTTAATTGGCGCACCTTTCCCCATTGGTCCGGATGGCACTCGGGCTTGGATAGAGAAAATGTGTTCTGTGTTTGGTATTGAACCAAAAGGCTTGGCAGAACGGGAAGCTAAAATTTGGGAAAGCTTGGAAGATTATATCCAGCTGTTGCGTGGTAAGTCAGTATTTTTCATGGGGGATAACTTGCTGGAAGTTTCCTTAGCTCGTTTCCTTGTTCGTTGCGGGATGACTTGCCATGAAATCGGTATCCCTTACATGGATAAGCGTTATCAGAAAGCTGAGTTAGCTCTGTTAGAACAGACTTGCCACGAAATGGGTGTAGCAACTCCTAAGATTATCGAGAAGCCAGACAATTATAACCAGATTCAGCGGATTTATGAGTTGGAGCCTGATTTGGTAATTACCGGTATGGCTCATGCTAATCCTTTGGAAGCACGGGGGATTAATACTAAGTGGTCCGTTGAGTTTACCTTTGCTCAAATGCACGGCTTTACTAATGCCCGAGACATTCTGGAATTGGCAACTCGTCCGTTACGTCGTAATAACAGCCTGAAGGATTTGGGTTGGGATAAGTTAGTCAAAGAAGAGGCTAAAGTTTAGCGCTTCTTAGTGGAGTAGGGAGTAGGGAATCGGGAGTCGGGAATCGGGAAGAGGGCGTTGCGTCAGTCTTTGAATGAATAGGAGTAGAGTGGGCATCCTGCCCACCCCAAAAGATCGCCGAACAGGCAAGATGCCTATTCCACAGGTGCGACCCAAGGGCGATTTACTCGCCACGAGGCGCGCACCTACTATTAAAATCATTCCATTATTAAGCAACGCCCCAGATTTGAGCGATTTCAGCCTGCGGACTATTAGAGTCGATGCCTGGTATTACCCAGGGCACCTCTCCTTCAAATCCGTACGTGAAGGCTTCCCCTCATACGGCTCCTAGATATTCTGGTCTTTCGACCTGCTCCAGTGGATTTGCTGGTGGCAGCTATGGTGGACAGCCGTCAGGTTCTTAGTCTTCCAGTTGTCGTGGTTTCCATCGATATGGTCTCAACAGATCCTAGTATGTGATCTCTATCTTTCCGTCCTCCACCTTCCCTCCGTACACACCCGATCCGAATGGGTATTCCTGCACGTCAAGCGATTTTTTCTTCAGTTGTTCCAATAGGCTATCGTAAACCTTCTTTACACTCCTCTTCCAAACCTCAATTTCCCCGATCACTTTTACTTGGCTACTGTTTGCTGGTACCAAGTTGATAACCTGAGTTAAATCCTTCTCAGTAATTTTATTGTCCTGCGGGTCATTTATTGCTAAATGGATTCCACGCACTTTATCTTTATCAACCATCGCCAACACACCTATGCAGGATGTGAACTTGGTAAACTTTACTTCCTTTGCTGTTTCGTACTCCCTTTCTTCAATACTCATGGGGTTACTCGCTTTCGTTATGGTGTAAGCCATCATTAATCCTCCTCTTTTTGTTTCAT
>NZ_JAAHFV010000507.1:0-3550 GCF_010672755.1 Moorena sp. SIO1F2 | reverse complement strand
CGTGTTTTTTGAGGTTATTGTATTGGTTATTGAGCAATTCGTGTAGGAATTTTAATAATTTTTGATGCCCTATTCCCTACTCCCTACTCCCTACTCCCTACTCCCTACTCCCTACTCCCTACTCCCTATTCCCTACTCCCTACTCCCTACTCCCTACTCCCTACTCCCTACTCCCTACTTCCTTTGCTATTATTTTGGTTATTTTTATGGTACAATAGTCCTAGAGTAATCTGGTGTAATCTATGGCTAAGTTTTACTCAGAAATCAATCAAGATTTAAGAGAGTTTATTGAGGAGCAAAAAATATTTTTTACAGCCACAGCCCCCCATCAAGGTCGTATTAACCTATCCCCCAAAGGTATTAACACCTTTCGGTGTATTGATAGTAAAACAGTGGCTTATCTAGATTTAACCGGTAGCGGTAACGAGACATCTGCTCATTTGCTGGAAAATGGCAGAATGACAATTATGTTTTGTAGCTTCACTGAAAAGCCATTAATTCTCCGCCTTTATGGTCATGGTCAGGTAATTCGACCTAGGGATAAGGAATGGGAAACAGTCTACTCCCTATTCAATAGCCTACCAGGGGAAAGACAGATTATTGTATTAAATGTAGAATCTGCCCAAACCTCCTGTGGTTATGGTGTACCTTTGTATGACTTAAAAGGAGAGAGGGAAACTCTGCTCAAGTGGGCGAATAAGAAGGGAAAACAGGGAATTCACGACTATTGGCAAGCCAAAAATATTGAGAGTATAGATGGGTTACCGACTAATCTTTTAGAAGATTAACCAGAATGGTGAATTAAGAATTAAGAATTGAGAATTAAGAATTAAGAATTGAGAATTAAGAATTAAGAATTAAGAATTAAGAATTAAGAATTAAGAATTCTACATTCTGCATTCTACATTATTAATTTTACATTCTACATTCTACATTCTACATTATTAATTCTGCCTTCACCATTCTGACAAAGAACCAAACTCACTTATCTTTTAGTTTGGTCTAGACTAGCGGCAGCGCTATTGACCTCTATGGGATTTTCCTGGGCTAAAGCACTATTGATATGTGATTGCTCTCCCGTAATCAAGGCAGTTGCTTGCTCTAATGCCTCGATGCGATCGCTAACTCGGTTTTGTGCTGGTAATAGTTGCAGGATTTTCAACTTTTCCAGCCTTTGATTAACCCTACCAGTCGCACCTACGATAAACACATCACGACGTTTGTCACGAGCCTCCTTAACCATAGTCTCTATCGCTAAAGAAGCGGTCACTCCCAACAAGGGAACATCGCTGAGATCTAAAATCAGGACATCATACTTTTCTACCATCCCCATCCGCTGAGAGATACCCTTGGCTGCACCAAAGCTCATTGGTCCGCCGAGACGGAATAGGAAAATTCGACCACGAGCTTGTTTCAGAAGTTGTTTTTCTTCATAGCTCAAACTATTTTCACCATCATCAGGAGCAGTAATTTCCTTGATTTGATTAATTTGTAGCTCACTGAGGTTTTTGACAGTCAACAGGTTGGCAATGAACACCCCAACGGCAACGGCTGTAATTAGGTCAACAAATACAGTCATGAATAACACTAAATACATTAATGCTGCTGCCTTGAGGGAGACTTGATGGGCTCGTTTGAGGAAGCTCCAGTCAATAATATCGATGCCTACTTTAATCAAGATGCCCGCCAGTACAGCATGGGGAATTTTTTCAGTCAGGCTTCCTGCCCCCAAAACAACTTCTAGCAGCACTAGGGCATGAATCATGCCTGAAAGGGGGGTTTGACCACCAGCCTTAACATTGATTACCGTCCGCATGGTAGCACCAGCACCAGGTAGCCCACCAAACAAGCCAGCAATCGTATTACCGATACCCTGACCAATTAATTCTCGGTCAGAGTCGTGCTGGGTACGGGTAATATTATCAGCAACCATGGACGTTAACAGAGAGTCGATAGCGCCCAAGGTGGCTAACATTAGACCATAGCCAAGCATCTCTTTGAGCTGCCTGAAATCAAAGACTGGCAACTGTAGCTTGGGTAAGCCTGTGGGGATTTCTCCAATCCGTCTGAGCTCGCTGTCTGGCAGGTCTGGGAAAAAGACAACTGATATCAATGTACAGACTATCAGTGCTAGCAGGGGAGATGGAATTAATCGACTCAGCTTCCTAGGTGATCCAAACATAATCACCAGAGTCAGGATTGCTAGACCGGTAGCGGCATAATGGGGATTAGCGACAAAGGTAGGAAAATTGCTGACAGATTCCACCACATTCCCAGAACTAGGATGCCCGAAAAATGGACCAATCTGTAACAACAGAATGATCACACCAATCCCTGACATAAAGCCAGATATAACTGTGTAGGGCATCAGGGTAATATATTTACCCAGCCGCAACACCCCAAATAAGATTTGAAATATCCCCCCTAGCATGACAACAGTAAATGCCATCGCTAGACCATTCTCTGGGTTTTTAGCAACTAGCGCCGTAAACACCGTTGTCATCACTACGGTCATCGGGCCAGTGGGACCAGAAATCTGAGAGGGAGTACCGCCAAACAGAGCGGCAAACAGACCAACAAAAATAGCGCCGTAAAGACCATGAATTGCCCCAGCACCGGAGGATACTCCAAAGGCTAGGGCTAATGGTAGTGCAACAATTGCAGCAGTCAGACCACCAAAGACATCACCGCGCAAATTACGGAAATGTAAACCATTAACAAATTGCATGAGTGGGTAATTTAGTGAAAGAATAATACTTGCAAAGCGGCCCACATCTAATTGATTCTTTCCATATCACTTGGAATTCCTACCATGATGGTATAGGAAAATCTAAGGGGTAGAGCCATCCAAATATAGAAACCGAGATTTACCTGGGCAACACTAAAGTATATAGAAGCTAGAGTTGCTTATAGCAATAATTGCTATATAAGATGCCATAGAATTTTACACTAGAATTTTACACTGCCAGAGGTGAAACTGTTTAGAGTTTTGGTTAATCGATAGAGTTTTAGCATTAAATCAATGGATGACTAGCACCAGAGACTCTAATCCCCCCAGGGCAAACGAAGCTAAATTCTAGAAACCTTACTCAGAAGCGATGCAGAGGTGCGAACCGTGGCGAATTTAATAATTAGATGCGGAAAGCGCACCTAACAAAGATTTAAGAATTAATAATAATTTAACAATTAATAATAATTTAATAATTAATAATAATTTAATAATTATTAAGCAAAAATACTTATCGTATCAATATTATATCCAGAGGTGCGACCCGTGGCGAGTTAAATTCGCCACGGGAACCAATCGCGGCTGCGGAGACCGGCTTCGACGTGGGCCACCAGCACGCCGGCCTTGGCCGCCACCACCCCGCAGGCCAGGGTCGAGTTGACGTCGCCAACCACAACGACCGCATCGGGCCGGTCGGCTTCGATCACCTGCTCGAACCCGACCATCACCGCTGCGGTCTGTTCGGCATGGGATCCCGAGCCGACGTCGAGATGAACGTCGGGGCTGCGTATTCCGAGCTCTTCGAAGAACACGTCGGACAGA
>NZ_JAAHFV010000506.1:0-3556 GCF_010672755.1 Moorena sp. SIO1F2 | reverse complement strand
TGCAGCTATGTTTAGTGTTGTGAACAAAGCCAATCTGGCAATACACTAAGGTGCTCTTATTGTTTGATGGTTCTAGATAAGCTGCGTTTATAAATATCTAGAGGTCTAGTCCTCTGACTAAGCTTTAGGCCCTCAAAGCTTACCCTTAACTACAATTTACATTTCTTTACGATAAAGTCAACTTTTATAACTGCCCATGACTTCAACAACTTCTCACCCCATCTGGATTTACGATACAACGCTGCGGGATGGTGCCCAGCGTGAAGGAATTTCATTGTCTCTAGAAGATAAGTTACGCATTGCTCGACAACTGGATGAGTTAGGTATTCCCTTCATTGAAGGAGGATGGCCAGGGGCAAATCCGAAAGATGTGCAATTTTTCTGGAAGCTCAAAGAAGAACCTCTCAAACAAGCAGAAGTAGTAGCCTTTTGCTCAACTCGACGGCCAAACATGATCGCTGCAGAAGACCGGATGCTGCAAGCTATTTTAGCTGCAGGAACGCGCTGGGTGACTATTTTTGGTAAATCCTGGGATCTTCATGTCACCGAAGGGCTGAAAACTAGCCTAGAGGAAAACCTAGCCATGATTCGGGATACCATAGAATACCTCCGTAGTCAAGGGCGTCGGGTGATTTACGATGCAGAACACTGGTTTGATGGCTATAAAGCCAATCGAGACTATGCCCTCAAAACCCTGAGAGCTGCTAAAGATGCGGGTGCAGAATGGCTAGTACTGTGTGACACCAACGGTGGTACCCTACCCGATCAAGTTAGTCAAATTGTTAGAGATGTAGCTAAAGAGTTGAACGTTGGAAGGTTGAATGTTGAAAGTGAGTTGAACGTTGGAAGGTTGAATGTTGTTCGCGAAGCGTGGCCAAAAGGCCAAGGTTCTAACCTTGAACCGGCTAACCTGCAACCGGCTAACCTTGAACCGGCTAACCTTGAACCGGCTAACCTTGAACCGGCTAACCTGCAACCGGCTAACCTTCAACCTGCAACCGACACTAACCTTCAACCGGCTAACCTACAACCCATGTTAGGAATCCATACCCATAATGATTCAGATACAGCGGTTGCTAATGCCTTAGCTGCGGTATCTGAGGGAGCCTGTATGGTTCAGGGAACGATTAATGGTTATGGTGAACGCTGTGGTAATGCCAATCTCTGTTCTGTGATTCCTAACTTACAGTTGAAGCTTGGTTATTCCTGTATTCAGGATAATCAGCTAGCCAGACTTACCCAAGCTAGTCGTTTAATTAGCGAGATTGTCAATCTTGCTCCCAATGACCATGGTGCCTTTGTCGGTCGTTCAGCCTTTGCTCACAAAGGTGGCATCCATGTGTCAGCGGTGGCAAAGAATCCTCTGACCTATGAACATATTCAGCCAGAACAGATTGGTAACCAACGTCGGATCGTAATTTCTGACCAGTCGGGATTGAGCAATGTATTAGCAAAAGCCCGTAGTTTCGGTCATGATTTGGATAAAAAAGACCCCGCCTGTCGCGAAATCCTGGAACGCCTCAAAGATCTAGAAAATGAAGGGTATCAATTTGAAGCAGCGGAAGCCAGTTTTGATTTGTTGATGCGGGATGCTTTGGGATATCGAGAACATCCCTTTGAACTCAAAGGCTGTCAGATACATTGCGATATGCTACAAGGGGTCCGTAAACCCTACAGTAATTCTGTGGCAACCATTAAAGTATCTGTTAACAACCAGGATATTTTGGAAGTAGCAGAAGGCAATGGACCAGTGTCAGCCCTTGATGCAGCGTTGCGCAAAGCCTTAGTGAACTTTTACCCAGAGATTGCGGCTTTTCATCTAACCGACTATAAAGTGCGGATTCTGGATGGTGCTGCTGGCACATCGGCTAAGACAAGGGTGCTAGTGGAATCAAGCAATGGAGAACAGCGCTGGACAACTGTGGGGGTTTCCAGTAATATTCTTGAAGCGTCCTATGAAGCTGTGGTGGAAGGCATTGAGTATGGTTTGCTGTTGGAATCTTCAGCAAAAACACCATTAAGTCATTCGCCAGCCCTGAAAGAGCGGTAATTAGAGCGCTAATTAGTAATTAATATTTGCTATTTGCGCACTAACGTGCTACCCAAAGTAGACTATCTAGCTTAGCCTTGGTGAGAACCTCTTGGGGAGGTAACTTATGATAAGGTCCTTCCCAGTTAAGGGGTTGATAGACGTATAGGATTGAGGCATTTTCCTCAAACCTACAAATCACTTTACCAGTGGACCCTTCCTCACCTGGCAAGCAGTCTAGTTTCTCTTGTCCAGGAGTGGCTGAGTAGGCTATTCCTACTTTCACATCCTTTGGACCAGGTATGCGATCGCTTAGTATTTCAATCCTGCCGATTTTTTGCTGGGAGATGTCGGCATCGATTTCCACTACCGGGCTATCTTGCCAGTAGGCTCTGAAAATATCGTAAGTTTCCCCTTCCGCAGAGGTGGTTTCTTTTTTTACGGTATAACTGGGCAAAGCACTCTTGATGGTATCAGCATCAAAGTTGCTGGTTTTGTTGAGTGTTCCCAAACCTTCCGGAGTCAGCCTGAGATTAGACTTAGTTTCAGGCGGGGAAGGTTCCTTGGTGCAAGCGCCCAGGATACTGGTGACTAGGACTATGCTGGTTAGGGTAAATAGTGTTTTTCTATACAATAGACCTCTCCAAAAACTTGAAAGTATCTCAGTAACTGCTTTTCAGCAGCAAAATTGAGCAAGTCAATTTTAGGTTGAGTTAACGCTATAACAGGCTTGACGAAGCTATTGATGTTAATTTAGCACCAAAACTATGAGTATAGAAAACCTCAATTGTTTCAGCCCTTTAATGAGATGCCTTTACCCTGCAAGTGAGTTTGAGTAAGCTTAATGAAGGCAAGCAGCAGGAACAGCAGGGAGATGGAAAACCTCCGGGTTCAGCAAAACCGAGTGTCTGGCTTAGTTTAACACTTTTCACCCTGTTGGTTAAGCCACTCAAGTAAATGCTTATTAATTTCTTGTGGCTTTTCCAATTGAAGCCAATGATTGCATTTAGATATTTTTATATATTTCCACTCCGACTGCACTAGAGCACTCGATTTCCTCATCTGTTCCTCAGCCATAAAGTTGTCTCCAGAACTCCAAATACCAAGAGTTGGAACTTTTATTAAAGTTAGCTGTGATTGTTGTTGGCGAAGTGAAGATAAAATAAATGGAAGTATCGGATTAGCTTTTTCCCAGACTTGAATATAAAAAGGTTTTTTTTCAAGGAAAAATTTTTCAACTACATTTTCTTTGTCGGGGTGACCACGCAGTACCCACCTAAAAATCAATCCATTCATTGCACGATATATAGGGATTGCCACAGGTAAGGGGTTGAAAATTAGATACCAGCTTTTTAGGATTGACTCTAGGGAAAAGTTTTTTACTAATGCCAGAGGATGCCCTACTGATAAGGCAACATATGACACGAGCCGTTCTGGATACCTTGTGGCTAATTCCCAACCTACTACTGCACCGTAATCGTGAGCAATGCAATGGGCTTTTTCCAGATTCAGTGCGTCCATCAATAC
>NZ_JAAHFV010000505.1:0-3580 GCF_010672755.1 Moorena sp. SIO1F2 | reverse complement strand
AATTTCACCTATCTTAAACTTGTTTTCAAAAACTTTTGCTATTTCTGGGAAATTCTTAGATTTTTGAGGTAACTTTAGTGTTTTATTTGGAAAACTGCTAAATATAAATGCTTCTGTTAATATTACTATTACCAAGATTACTAAGCTTCCCAAGATTACTAAGGTAACTGAGCTTACTAAGGTGACTGAGCTTATTTGGTTCAGTCTTAAATTTGATTGTTTAACTAAATCAATTATAGCTATTATAATAGCTATAATTGTAAATAGTATAAAAGCCAACATGCTAAAGACTTTATACTGCTTAACCAATTCTTGATTAGTCAAAAATTCTATTATCCAAGTACCAGTAATATTAATAAAGAGGAATGGCAAGATACGTGACACTACATAATCAAATTTAAATAAGCGGTTATTGCTTAATAATCTTAGTATATAGCTTACTATATAGCATATTTTACTCCTCTTGGACTTGTTTTTTCTCCACCATTTGTTGAGTTTATAAGCATTTTTGCTTGAAATATCAATATATTTATTTTCAACTAAAAAATTAGTAAAATTTATGATAGGTATTTCACTATAAAAATTTTTATTAAGTATAGCTTTTAAGTTCTTTTTATTTATAAAAATATTTAAAACTTTAATAAGTTTATCTTCTGTTATATTCAATAATTTATTATTTAAAAACTTTTCATAAACATCTTTTTTTAGTTTATTTTTTATGTTTTTTTCTAAAGGATACAATAGGTCGAGTAAACTAGTCGTAATTTCAAGTTCTAATTCTTCATCGATTTTCTTTAACTTAGGATTACCGGGATTTTCTTCAAGTGCGCCATTAATTAATTCTGCTAAACTATTATTACTATCAAAATAGTCTATTACATCGTACACAATTTCCTTCAAATTTCCATCACTAGCAATCTCTTCCAGATTTTTTTCGCATTTAGTTCGTAGCATCATTTCTAATTTTTTTCTAGTAGGAAAAGCATCACACAGTGCTAACTGTATCTGCTCAATGAGATAACCAGGGGTATTTCCAGCATTTTTTCTTCTAGCAGGGAAAACATTAAATAGGGCTGATTCTATACGCTCAAGGAGATAATCGGGGATATTTTTAACCTTCATATATAGTTCTATACCTGTCAACAATAGAACTACTGATGCGATCGCTTTTAGGTGCGACCCGATGGGCAAGTAAGCTATTGAATTTGTGTTTAGTCAAATCTCCGTTAAGGATATTCGTAACTGGTTTGCTCATTGTTGTTAATGTACCTGATTAGACTGAAAATTACTGTAATTCACCCTCTGTAATCTTATCTTAGTATAAGAGTAACGCCGATAGGCTGGTCTCAACTATATCCCAGTGCCATAGACAAGCGGTATAAGCCAGATCAAATAAGTTTGAGTGTAAAAACAGCGGTTGGATATCTAACTATTCTCCCCCCACACTTCCGACACTTCCCCTTTGACCCTAATCTAAGAAAACACCCCTTTCAGCATCATCCTACTGGGCAAATTGCTGAAATTTGCGCCATTATATCAATGTTTTCGGTGTGAGTAGTGAACTATCTAACCAATGCTCAAACTTACTTGGAGCTTGCCCCATGTAACTCCAGCTGCGATCGCTGCAGCCTTTCTACTAACTCCCAATGGTCTAGCCAATGAATCTCAACCAAAGTCAACAACCGCCCAGGAATTATCCATAGCAGTAGAGTTACTTCCCCCCATCTCTGTGGAAGTCATGGAGCAGGTGACACCTGTTGACCAGTTGTTACCAGGGTCACCAATAACAGAATTACCAACAAGTACACAAGGGTTTGACCATGAACTAACTCCCCATATCGAACCCAATATCGAACAGACAAATGATCCGATGGCTCAAGTCACATCAGTATCCCAGTTATCGGATGTCCAGCCCACAGATTGGGCATTCCAAGCCTTACAATCTATCGTAGAGCGCTACAGTTGCATGGCAGGATATCCTGACAGTAGCTATCGTGGCAATCGTCCCCTCAACCGTTATGAATTTGCTGCTGCTCTCAATACCTGTTTCGATCAGCTCAGTAAGGTGATTGCTGCTCCCGATTTGTCATCTTCCTACTTTAAAGAAGATCTAGAAGCAATCAAGGGTTTGCAAGGAGAGTTTACCCTCGAACTAGCTCGACTGCGTGGTAACCTCGATGCTGTCACCGCTCGTACTGCTGAAGTCGAAATTACTGAGTTTTCCACCACGACTAAGCTCAATGGCGAAGTAGACTTTATCCTAATTGACTACTTCACTGATAATAAAGCTGCCCCTTGTTGCAGTAGCCCAACTCAAGACGATAGTCTCACCACTACATTCACAGGTCAAGCCCTATTATCCTTTGATACCAGTTTTACCGGTAAAGACCTGTTACGCACTAGAATCGACGCTACCAACGTGCCAGAATTGAATAACCCCCTCGATGGCACAGACATGACTCTCTATGACTTTGACACAAATACTGATCAAGACTTTGTCTTAACCGAACTATATTATCGATTCCCGATTAGCGATCGCATTCAAGCTCATATTGCAGCAGCCGGTCTCTCAGCCGATGAGATTACAGACCCCCTCAATCCCGTCTCAGCCCTCTCCCGTTTTGGAGTACATAACCCCCTTTATCGCCTAGCTGAAGGTGGTGGCGCTGCTATTCGTTATCAATTTAATGACTCAATTAGAATCAGTGTAGCTTATTTAGGTAGTGCCGCTAGTATCTCTAATCCCACCGAAGGTAATGGGCTATTTAATGGTCAATTTGGTGCTTTCACTCAGCTAACCTTAACACCAAATCAGCGTTTAGGTATTGGATTAAATTATGTCCATTACTATTCTCCTGAACCAAACTCAGGGATTGATGTAACTGGCAGTACTGGCAGTCAATTTTCCCAAGCACCCTTTGGTGATCAAACCGCTACCTCGGCTAATGGGTTTGGTTTACAAGCGAGATATCGATTTAGTCCTGGTTTTGCCCTTGGGGGTTGGCTTAGTTATATCAATGCCAACGCCGAATCCTCTCCCCGCCAAAGTGGTTTTGATGGCTCAAAGGGGGCTAAAGCTGATATCTGGACTTGGGCGATAACTATGGCATTTCCCGATTTAGGCAAAGAAGGCAATGAATTAGGTTTCGTGTTTGGAATGCCCCCTAGACTAGCTGAAAATGATATTAACAGTCGTCAAGATTCGGATGTATCTTATCACTTAGAGACCTTTTATCGCTACCAAATAAATGACAATATATCCATCACTCCCGGTCTATTTGTAATTATATCTCCAGAACACAACAGTAACAACAATAGTATCGTAGTGCCAATGGTTAAAACTAAATTTATTTTTTGATTTGTTGGTTGATTTGCTAATATAGCCTAAATACAGCGTTTTTAATAACTATAAGGTACACAGGATTTTTTCCCACTTCCCTGTTGCCTGTTGCTTATTCCCTATTCCCTATTCCCTATTCCCTATTCCCTATTCCCTATTCCCTATTCCCTATTCCCTATTCCCTATTCC
The DNA here is from genome assembly GCF_010672755.1 of Moorena sp. SIO1F2. NCBI lineage: Bacteria > Bacillati > Cyanobacteriota > Cyanophyceae > Coleofasciculales > Coleofasciculaceae > Moorena > Moorena sp. SIO1F2. The sequence continues at coordinate 51 of NZ_JAAHFV010000505.1, read as the reverse complement.
CTATTCCCTATTCCCTATTCCCTATTCCCTATTCCCTATTCCCTATTCCCT
>NZ_JAAHFV010000504.1:0-3621 GCF_010672755.1 Moorena sp. SIO1F2 | reverse complement strand
CGTCTCTCTTCCGATCTCCGCAATGGATTCAAACCATTCTAAGGTTTCTGGGCTAGCTGTATTAAATAGTGGGAAAAGCTCACTATAAGCTGTAGTCTGCATTAGGGTTCTTTAAGCTGAGATTGAAGGTAATGATACGCAGTAGTGACGATCTGGGACTGCTTGGACACTTCCTAGCCTAGCAGTGAAGTGATAGTGGTTAACCACATTCTAATGAACCAACTCTAATGAACCAACAAGTAAATAAAGGTGAAGACTGATAATACTGTCAGCTGTGGACTGTTGAGTGTTATCGTTAACCAGTTACGTAGATAATTTAATTCCACCCTCCCCTACTAACCTGTCGCCCATTTAAATTTAATAGTTTAGTGCCTGAACCCCTTTGTTGGTACTGATGCGTGAAAATTAGATGGGAACTTAAATCTTTTAGATGGGAACTTAAATCTTTGATTGTAGCTTTGATTGTACTAGGAGAGTCTTTTTTTCCTAGAGTATGAACCTATTCACTACCAGAAGGTAGTTAGAGCATCCCGAATGTAAAACCCTCTATCAGTTAATTCTGCGACCAAAAAAAATTGACTACATTTAACACTAGCTATTCCCGTTGTTTTAACCCCAGGTTCAATTGGGAATTGCATCTCTATTAGCACCAGCCCATCTCAGACCATAATGAAATAGCCCTGGTATAACGGTTACTTTTTTTTTCTATCCAGGTTTTAACGTACTTTTTGCCGTTTAATCCTTTTTTTCAAGGATGTTAACCCGTTAATTCAAATTTAAAATAAAGGGTAGTTTTCATTTAAAATTAACTAAAATGGCCAAAGTTTTGATGAACTTACTGTATTTTAAAATCCTGACTAACCGGATTTTTTGAACTTGTAGATCATAATCTAAATTACAAACACCAGTTCTCAGGGATTTAATAGTCGTCAATTATTTCTTAGTTTTTGTTTTTATAATGGTATCGACCTTACCATTATTCTTTCAATATATCCTTATATCTTCTCTGAGAGAAGATATAAGGATAAAAAATTGTGTCTTGGCTTACCCTTACTAACTATGGATAGAGTAGCATGGTAATGCCCTCCACCACTTCTTGTTAAAGAAGCTGACGGCGAATAAAGTCAGCGCCTTGAGTTTAATAACTGCGGCTCTATTGACAAACAGTTTCCCTGGTTCGAATCTGCCTATTGTGAGCTTGGGCAATTCTCTGTTTCCGATTTTGGGCAATGGCTTTGACTAGTCTAAAAGGATTAATACCGTGTTCGTTAGCATAGCGTAAGATATCTTGCAGCTCTTCTTCGGTAAAATTAACAGTTGGCTGAGAGTGGGTAGATGGCTGATTTTTGCTATTTTGAGTCATAATCCTGGTTTGCCAATAGGTTGAAAGTTGTAGATGTATCCCTGACTTGCCATAACAGTTGCTTGAAAGATTTTGAGCTGAGGTTGTCAGATGGCTGATCATGGGCAGCTATACCCATTGAGCGGTCAGCTTACGGGCTACTTTCCTGGGTAAACAGCTATTAGCTCGCTCTTCTGTACGGAGATCAGAGCTTAAGTTCAATAGCTAAACCAAAAGCTAAGTTTATAGCCAAAGGAAGTATAAGGGTGCAAATGCTCAAGCAATTTGAGATGATTGGTTTTAAGTTTCTAATACGGTTTCGATATTCCTTGATAGTTTGGCTTGGATTAGATCGTTTCCCATACTCAGCTGTTAATGATTAACCACTAACGACTAAACTAATGACTATAATCCTAACGAACGACGATGGGATAGATGCTCCCGGAATTAAAGCACTAGAGCAAGCGGTCAACGGTAACGGTAATTTTGTAATTATCGCTCCGAAGGAGCATCATTCAGGCTGTGGCCATCAGGTGACTACATATAAACCGATTCACGTCCAACGTCGGTCAGACTATGAGTATGCAGTCTCTAGTACCCCAGCGGATTGTACTCGCCTTGCAATATCACATATTATACCAGAGGTAAAGTGGGTTCTGTCAGGTATTAATGCTGGCGGTAACTTGGGGGTTGATGTTTACATTTCTGGTACAGTGGCGGCGGTTAGGGAAGCGGCGATACAGGGAATACCAGGTATTGCGATTTCCCACTGGATCAAAAAACCTTGGGTGATTAATTGGGAGGTGGCGAGTCGTTGGACAGCTAGGGTGTTGGCGGATTTGTTGAATCGTCCGATTGCTGCTGGTACTTACTGGAATGTGAATTTACCTCACTTGGAACCGGGGTCACCTGAGCCAGAGGTGGTATTTTGTGAACCGAGTACTCAACCGTTACCGACAAAGTATCGTGTGGAGGGGGATCACTACTATTATGAGGGGGAGTATGACAAACGCGATCGCGCTCCTGGTACTGATGTAGATGTGTGTTTTTCGGGTAATATTGCTGTGACTCAGTTGCGACTTTAAGGTATCAGGACTTACCCAAAACTGGGCACCAAACCCCCTTAGGTAGTAGGGTGCCCCTACTAGTAGAGTAAGTGCCCAAGTCCTGACCATGCTATGGGTGGTTTGGTTTAGAACCACGAAGGCACAAAGTCCGCCCAGAGGTAATTAATAAATCAGTGAATCAAAGTTTTTAGTAATTAGTGACCATGCGAATTTTAATCATGGGTGGTACCCGGTTTGTTGGGGTTTATTTAACCAAGGTTTTGGTGGAGATGGGTCATGAAGTGGTGCTGTTCAATCGGGGTAATAAGCCAGCGCCACTGCCAGGAGTCCAACAGATTCATGGCGATCGCAAGGATCCCAATCAGCTCAAGGAAATGTTATCGTCTCAAGAGTTTGATGGAATTTTCGATAATAATGGTCGGGAGTTGAGTGATACTCAACCGTTAGTGGAAATTTTTAAAGACCAGGTGCAGCATTTTGTGTATATGAGTTCGGCTGGAGTGTACTTGAAGTCAGATCAGTTACCCCATCTCGAAGGAGATCCAGTTGATCCCAATTCTCGCCACAAGGGTAAACATCATACTGAGGCTTACCTACAAGAACTTGGGGTGCCGTTTACAGGGATTCGTCCAACTTATATCTATGGTCCCCAAAATTATAATGATGTGGAGGCTTGGTTTTTTGACCGGATTGTTCGCGATCGCACTATTCCCATCCCTGGTAATGGCATGCACATTACTCAGTTAGGTCATTGTCAGGACTTGGCGAGGGCAATGGCAGCAGTATTGGGGAATAAGGAAGCGATTGGTAAAATTTACAATGTGTCCGGGGAACGCTATGTCACCTTTGATGGTTTAGCACGAACCTGTGCTATGGCCTGTGGTAAGTCGGCTGATGAGGTCAAGCTCGTGCATTATGACCCGAAGCAGTTTGATTTTGGTAAGCGCAAGGCTTTCCCATTTCGATTACAGCACTTTTTTGCTGATATCCATAAGGCTAAGACGGAACTTAACTGGCAACCGGAGTATGATTTGCTTTCCGGACTGAAGGATTCCTTCGAGAATGATTATCTCGCTTCAGGTCGGGATCAAGCTGACGTGGATTTTGCCGTTGATGACCAGATATTAGCAGGTAACAGGTAAACTAAACCAGAGATTAAGGTTAGGACCACCGATAGCCAGAAAAGGACTAGGGATGGGATGATCCAGGTGA
>NZ_JAAHFV010000503.1:0-3631 GCF_010672755.1 Moorena sp. SIO1F2 | reverse complement strand
ATGACTTTTTTCTCATCAATCCAACCATTCTGACCGGCTGCTTTAATCATGGCGTACTCACCACTAACATTGTATGCAGCAACGGGTAAATTAGTATGCTGTCTAACCCGGTGGATAACATCCATATAGGCTAAAGCGGGTTTAACCATGACCATGTCTGCCCCTTCTGAGATATCTAAGTCAATTTCTTTGAGGGCTTCAAGGGCGTTAGCGGGATCCATTTGGTAAGTCTTCTTGTCACCAAATTTAGGAGCGGAATCTAGGGCATCCCGGAATGGACCATAATAAGCGGAGGCGTATTTAGCGGAATAGGCCAAAATTCCGACATCAGTGTAGCCTTCACTATCTAGAGCTTTGCGAATTGCACCAATGCGTCCATCCATCATGTCGGAAGGCGCAACCATATCTGCCCCTGCTGCAGCTTGAGATAGGGCCATTTTTATCAATACTTCCACGGTGGCGTCATTTAGGATAGTGCCATCTTCGGTGACAATGCCATCATGACCATCACTGGAAAAGGGATCAAGGGCAACATCGGTAATCACCACTAGCTCTGGCACTTCTTGCTTAATTGCTCTGATGGTGCGTTGGATTAATCCATCCGGGTTGTAGCTTTCAGTACCGGTAGCATCTTTCAAGTCTTGGGGAATCAGAGGGAAAAGTGCGATCGCATTAATCCCCAGCTCAAATGCCTCGGTTACTTCTTTTAGCAATAAGTCCAGAGAATAGCGGTAACAGCCTGGCATGGACTTAACCTCTGGTTTTAGACCTTGACCTTCCATCACAAATACTGGATAAATCAGGTCATTAACAGTCAGTTGATTCTCTTGAACCATCCGACGAAAGGCGGCTGTACGGCGCAGACGTCGAGGCCGATGGGTTAATTGGAGTTGGTCGGAAGCTATTGACTTGTCAATCAAGTTGGGTAAGGACATAGTGAATCCGGTAGTAGATGTGAACTTGAGTTAAGTCTGTTAAATTCGTGAAGTTCATTATCAAGCATTTTGGTTTCAAAAATTATTCTGCGCAATAAAACTTTGATTTTGCTGGTTGACTTGACTGGTGACGGTAGGTTATCAGGGATGAAGGGAGTGCTCACTTAAGGGGAGTAAGGAATAATCCGGTCATCGGTCTGGGGTGATATCAGCTGCTAGATGTACTGGCATGATTTCCGGAAAACTGGACTCTAAACCTGATAAATAGTAGGGTGCCTTGATAATGCACTTACGGGTAGAGTTATTTAGAGTTATTTATAGCTTAATGAAAGAAAAACAGCTGGCTAAATTTTTCTTGTCCGATGGCACTACGTTCCTGGTGGAGGTAGAAGAACCAGAAAGCAACGCCATTGAACGGGTAGCTTTACCCTCTGGGAAGTATGTGCTTAAAGCTCAACAGTCCTTTGAAGAAGCACTGGAAAAGGTTAAACCTGTGGCGTCTACGATTATTTCTAAATTGCGTGACCTTGATACTCCTGCTGATCAAGTAGAGGTGAAATTTGGGTTGACGCTCACGGCTGATGCTGGGGCAATCTTTACCTCTGTTGGTGGTGAGGTTAGCTACGAAATTACTCTGAAATGGTCCCAAGATAAATCTAAATAAGATACAGCGGTTTGCCATTCAATTAGGTACAAAGTTTTGGGTTTTTAGGGACTTCGGAGCAGGGAGCAGGGAGCATAAACCCACCCCTAACCCCTCCCAGGAGGGGAAAAGAGGTAAGAGGGAAAACAATCCTGTGTACCTGATAGTTATGCAAACCGCCGTAAATCTCAATACAGAGTTTTTGATAACCATGAGGTATACAGGATTTTTGATTTTTTCCCTCTTGCCTATTGCCTATTGCCTATTGCCTCTTGCCTCTTGCCTCTTACCTACTCCCTACTCCCTGCTCCCTGCTCCCTAAAACCCAGAACGAAAGTACCTCACCGAAATTACAAACCACTGTAAGTCAATGGCGAACCATAACACTAATTCCTTTGAAGGGTTTAAAACCTCTATTGTTAGAATTTATCATAGTAATGGCGCAGTTGTGGGAGCAGGGTTTTTAGTCTCTAACGGCTATTTGCTAACCTGTGCTCATGTGATTACTGAAGCCTTAGGAATTTTACAAACTACTCAAGACGCTCCTACTGAACCAATTAACTTAGATTTTCCTTTGATTGCTCCCGGTCAGAAACTAACCGCTAGTGTGGTGTTTTGGAAACCTGTTTCCGAGACTGAAGTAATTGAAGATATTGCTGGGTTAAGGCTCAATAGTAAATTACCTAATTCTGCTCAACCAGTGCAGTTAGTGACAGCACAGAATTTGTGGAACCATTCGATCAGAGTTTTTGGTTTTCCCAAAGGGCATGATAAGGGGGTATGGGCATCGGCAGTATTGCGAGACAAAAATGCCAAAGGCTGGCTACAAATAGAAGATACTAAAGTGACTGGGTATCAAGTTGAGCGGGGATTTAGCGGTGCTCCTGTGTGGGATGAGGAGTTAGCAGGAGTGGTGGGGATGGCAGTAGCAGCAGAGAAGCGTAGAGAGAATGTTAAGGCGGGATTTTTAGTTCCTACTCAGGTTTTGAATCAATTTTGGTCTGAATTAGGGCAATTGGGGCAAAATTCGACTAATTCTAAACCGTTAACACCTCGAAAACGCCGTCGCCTTAAGCAAGAATTAGAAGATTTACAAGAGCCTTATGATTTAGGAAGGGCAAGACTTCGGAAATTGCGGAAAGAACGTGCTATTGCCAATGACCCTAGTACTGAATTTCAGTTAGATGTGAAGATAGAAGAAGAACAAGGGAAACTTGATAAAATTGAATCAAATATTGAGGAAATTGAAGAAAAGCTTGGTTGAATATTTATAAAATTAATAGCTGTTATTTTTCCAGACTTTTATTATAATCTAAATTTAGAAATAGCAGTACGCTTCCAATACTTACTCCAATTAAAATAAATTGGGTAATTAAAGTTGATAAAGATAAAGCACTTAGATAATTAATAAAAGGGATTGTATTTAATACTTGGGTTAATATAATTTGTAAGCCCAAAGCACTAAATAAAACTAAAAGTAAGAATAAGAATACTCTCCACCAATTCCCCTTTACTATAGTGCGACTATAATTAAAAGCTGCTTTTCCTTTTTGACCTCGAAGAACAAAAGCATAAATACAAAATCCATTGTTAACAAGATAAATAATACCTGGTACAACCAATAGAAATAAACGTAAAATGAAAGCAATACTAAGTCTAAAAGTCAAATTCACCAAAGTTCCTATATCTGGAAATATTCGACTCATCAACGTTTGAAATCGAGTTTCTCTTTTTAAGAGAAAATTTTCTGTCGCTGCCGCCACCGACATACTATATATTGAACCAAAAACAAGTAAATAAAAACAAATATACAGAAAATAAACTAATATCAATATCAAGTTAAAATTTTGTGTAATAGTATAATTTATAAGAAAAATAATTGGTAGAGATGAAGAAATAATTAATGCACAAAATAATGTCAAATGTAATTTGATGTTTTTTAAATATATTTCATGCCCCAACACCAGGATTTCTACTAATCCCAGCTTTTTATTCTTGATTTCTGAGATTATACTCATACTTTTATACTCGATTAAAGATAATTTAAGATGAT
>NZ_JAAHFV010000502.1:0-3647 GCF_010672755.1 Moorena sp. SIO1F2 | reverse complement strand
ATCAATATCTTGCAAACCTGGGCAAGTTCTAAATTCTCAGAATTGGAACCAGACATAGGAAAAAGCATTGCTATAGATATTGGTAACTTCAGCAACCTTATCAGCGATTTTAAACTCGGTAATAAAGCTAATAACATCGAAATTACTATTGCTGGTTACCAAACAACGTTAACAGTTATTACCTGTGATACTAATCCAAAAATTTGGGCAAAAATCCAAGATAACCTGGGCTATGCCTACAGTGACAGAATAAATGGAGATAAAGCTGATAACCTTGAACGTGTTCTAGAAGCATTCCAACTAGCTTTGTCAGTTTATTCCAAATCAGACTTTCTTGAAGATTGGGCAAAAACTAAATCTAACCTGGGCGCTGTCTACATAAACAGAATAAATGGAGATAAAGCTGATAATTTAGAACTCGCCATAGAAGCCTACCAACTAGCTTTATCCGTTCTTACTAAACCAGACTTTCCCCAAGAGTGGGCAAGAACTCAAAATAACCTGGGCTATACCTACAGTGACAGAATAAATGGAGACAAAGCTGATAATTTAGAACTCGCAATAGAAGCATACCAACTAGCTTTATCCGTTTATACTAAACTAGACTTCCCTGAAAAGTGGGCAAGAACTCAAAATAACCTGGGCATAGCCTACAGTGACAGAATAAATGGAGACAAAGCTGATAATTTAGAACTCGCCATAGAAGCATGCCAACTAGCTTTATCCGTTCTTACTAAACCAGACTTTCCCCAAGATTGGGCAAACACTCAAAATAACCTGGGCATAGCCTACAGTGACAGAATCAATGGAGATAAAGCTGATAATTTAGAACTCGCAATAGAAGCATACCAACTAGCTTTATCCGTTTATAATACACAAGACTTACCCGAAACGTGGGCAAACACTCACTATAACCTGGGGATTGCCTACAGTGACAGAATAAATAGAGACAAAGCTGATAATTTAGAACTGGCCATAGAAGCATACCAACTCGCTTTATCCGTTTATACTAAATCACACTTCCCTGAAGATTGGGCAAAAACTAAAATCCTCCTGGGCTATGCCTACAGTCAGAGAATCAATGGAGACAAAGCTGATAATTTAGAACTTGCTATAGAAGCATACCAACTAGGTTTGGAAGTTATCACCAAACAAGACTTCCTCGAAACGTGGGCAATTGCTCAAAATAATCTGGGCGATGCCTACAGTAAGCGAATACTCGGAAATAGTGCAGAGAATCTGGAAAAAGCGATCGCATCCTATCAAAATGCTTCAGAAATCTACACCCGTGAAGCCTCTCCCCAAGATTGGGCAGACATCCAACGTATTATTGGTAAACTGCTGGTTCAACAAGGAAGCTGGTATGATGGGCTATCACACTTAGAGCAAAGTCTCCCTATCTATAGTCAAACCGAAAATCTAGAAGCCCTTGCGGATTCAATATACCACATTGCCCGCACCCATCATTTAATCATGAACCTAGACAAAGCCCGGATGAATTACCGGGACGCTCTCCGCATCTACAATCATCTTAATAATCAACCAGGAATCGCTATCTGCAAAACGGGATTAGGCATGCTGATGATTTCCATTGGATTTATCGACGATGCCCGAGAAGAATTAACCCAAGCTTATGAAATTTGTCATACAATTAAGGATAAGCAAGGAATTGATAATATTCAACAACTGCTCCAAGTTATTAATAAAATTAAAGCGAAGCCATAGCCATGAGTGAAGCCGATAAACTTTGGGATGAATCCGACGATTTTTTTACTAGCTGGAATCTTAAAGAAATTCCTTTTTCTGAAAGTGCTTCTAGCTTGGGGTCAAACCTAGATCAAGTTTTCACAGGTCGCACCCAGGAGTTAAGGACGATATTTCATTTGTTGCGGGGTCGGGAACGGAAGCGGATATTAGTCTACGGTTCCGTTGGTATTGGTAAAACAGCATTTATTTTAGAAGTATTGGGAGTTTTGCAACGGAAAAGTAAAGATACTCTCGCTACCTATATTAGTCTACCCTTTGAAACTGATTTAGCAACCGCTGCTTTGATTGCCCTAGCTCGACATATGCCAAAGGATGAGTGGGCGCAACAACTGTTAAACAACATGGGATTGATGAGTGAATCGACTCGCAAAACCAAGACCAAGTTTGAGGGAAAATTCGCCGGGTTTGGGGGAAGTATTGAAGCGGAAGCTAAACCGGTTAATGCCCCAAAGTTTCCCACTCTCACCTTTCAAGACTTATTGGAAAGAGCCCTAGAAAACTATAGTCGTGTGGTGATTGCTATCGATGATTTAGATAAACAAGACCCAGCTAAGGTACGTCAACTATTGCACGATGCTCAAGGCATGCTCAAAGGTGATGCTTGGTTTATTTTGACTGGTCATCCTTCCGGGTTGACTCGGGATTTGTTGATCTCTGAACGAGGCTTATTTGACTTAGCCTTAGAGATTACAGCATTAGACCAAGCCACCACTTATCAAATGTTAATTAACTATCTCGCTAGCGCCCGGATTAGAGAAACTAGCAAAGACGAAACTAATCCTGATGCGGTTCATCCCTTCACTCTAGAAACCGCTAGAAATCTGTGCGCACATTCCCAGGGGATACCGCGTTGGTTTAATCGCATTGGTAGTTATGTATTACTCAAAGCAGCAGATTTACAAGCAGAAACGATTACACCAGAGGTATTTCAGCAAGGTTTAGAGTATGTCAGTCAGAAACTGCGCGGTCAGTCAGAATTAACTCCTGAAGATTATTATGTGCTTGACTTAGTATTAGAAAAAGGAGTGCTATCCGATGAAAACGTAACCATGGATGACCTCAAGCGTCTTAAAACTCAACAGTTTAGTCAAGTTTTACCGATTTTAGATAAATTAATCCAATTTGATTTAGTGCGTCGTTTACCTACGGATAAAGCAGCGGAATATCAAGGAAATCCTCTACTTTTGCCTCCGTCAGAGCAGTCAGATGAAGAAGAATGAATGTAAGCCATCAGCAGTCAGTGGTCAGTGGTCAGCTATCAGTTATCAGTTATAGCAGTCCTAAATGATTCGTGAAATATATTGGCTAAAGTGATCGCTATAACCCTTGCCCAGGAACGATTCCCGATTTGGCTGATTTTACAAATGATTTAGGATTGCTATATCAGCTATCAGCTTATGCACAAAGGGGAGAATTTAATATTGAGAGATTTTAGAGAATTGAAAGTCTGGGAAAAAGCCCATAAGCTTACGTTATCTGTCTATAGGGCAACCCAAGTATTTCCCAAGGAAGAACTGTATGGGTTGACAAGCCAAATCCGCCGCTCTTGCGCTTCAATCCCTGCCAATATTGCCGAGGGATGTGGTAGAACCGGAAAAGCCGAACTAGCCCGTTTTCTTCAAATTGCTATGGGTTCAGCCAGTGAAGTTGAATATCACCTGTTACTGGCTCACGATCTTAACTTACTCAAAGCCCAATACTATGAATCCCTGGCAGCAGACGTAACAGAGATTAAACGAATGCTTACCTGTTTTATTAAAAAGCTAAAAGCTGATAGCTGACGTCAGTGGTCAGCGGTCAGCGGTCAGTGGTCAGTGGTCAGCTTATTTTATTCAAAAGTACCGATCTAGTAGCGTGGCCTACAGCCATTGGCTGTAGGA
>NZ_JAAHFV010000501.1:0-3684 GCF_010672755.1 Moorena sp. SIO1F2 | reverse complement strand
AAAATTGAAAATTAAAAATTGTTAGGAGTCAATTGACAATTAACATGCATGGCACCAACCGTATTATATGTGATTAACCAGACTTCATATGAATCCCTATTCCCCACCCACTAGATGCAACGATAACAGAAAACCCTGATTGCTATCAAGCAGCAGGGTTTTCTATCGGATATATTCCTTGAGAATGCTATTGCGATTTGGATGGCGTAGTTTGCGAAGAGCTTTGGCTTCAATTTGCCGAATCCGTTCCCGCGTCACGTTGAAGATTTGGCCGATTTCTTCCAAAGTCTTCATCCGTCCATCATCTAATCCATAGCGTAGACGCAGTACATCACGTTCCCGGGGACTCAGGGTATCAAGGACACTTTCTAGGTCTTCCCGGAGTAGATTTTTGGAAACCTGATCTTCTGGGGTTTCACCATCGGCTTCAATAAAGTCTCCCAAGCGGGAGTCTTCTTCTTTACCAATAGGTGTTTCTAAGGAGATGGGAAGTTGGGCTGATTTGGCAATGAATCGCAACTTCTCGATGGTCATTTCCATCCGATCTGCAATTTCCTCTTCTGTGGGCTTGCGACCCATTTCTTGAGAAAGGAGTTTAGTGGTTTTCTTGATCCGCGAGATGGTTTCATAAAGGTGAACGGGTAAGCGGATAGTCCGGGACTGGTCAGCAATGGCACGAGTAATAGCTTGACGAATCCACCAGGTAGCATAGGTGGAAAACTTGTAGCCTTTTTCGTGGTCAAATTTTTCCGCAGCCCGGATTAAACCTAGAGAACCTTCTTGAATCAAGTCTTGGAATGAGAGTCCTCGATTCATATATTTTTTGGCGATGGAAACCACCAAACGGAGGTTAGACTGCACCATTTTTTCCTTAGCCCGCCGACCGACGTGTAAGCGGTAACGGAAAGCTGGCAGCTCCATATCGACCTCTGTTGCCCATTCCCGATCTCCAGGTTCCCGCTCTAACTGTTCAGACAAGCGCTCCCGCACTCGTTCTAATTCCAACAAATCAGCAATTTTACGGGCTAATTCAATTTCTTCATCAGCTCTGAGTAGACGAATCCTGCCAATTTCCTGCAAATAGAGGCGAATTGAATCTTCTGTATAGTGCTTCTTTTTGCTTTGGGTTCGGCGACGGTTAGATCGCCCCTTACCAGGCTTAGTATTTTCCTCATCCGGTTGAGCGTCCACCAAATCATCTCGGTTCACGTCATCCTCAATCAAGACTTCTAAATCGCTCTGAGGTTGAGCGATTGTTGCGAGTAATTCATTTGCCTGGGTCATGTTTTTTCCTCATGCTCCTTCAGTTTCAGACCAGTAGATGATGTCCGTTGATCTACTTAAGATAGCTTAGTCAGTGAGAACCTTGTTTGTTGCACCCTATGGTGGGTCGAATCGCTTCAGCGGTAGGAATTAGATCGACTCTATTTCCTTGGACTTAACTTGCAGTGAATCTACTATCCATTTAAGTGTTAATACTGAATTTTGGGAAGACTTTTTGATTGTAGCCTTATTTACAAAATTTTGCTCTAGTGTTTATCTGAAAAATTTAGCTTATTTATCTAGTCAAAAGCTTTGAGAAAGTGTAGCAATCATTACCCACTTTCCCTTATGCCTATAATATAGTCACTATTTTAGTACTAATGTTCTATAAAACCCAACAGTTGGACTTCACTAGGTTAATTAACTTATCCTGTATGATAACCATTGACAAGCTCTGGCTCTAGGTAATGATTATTTTGCATTACTCTTGTAACACATAACCCTAGCCAATGTAGTAACACGCTAAGTGAAAGTACTGCCAAGTAAGTTTATTTAACCAGCTCCTAATTCGGTATTCCTCCGTAAGGGAATGGTGAACCAGGGCATCGGAAATACTCCAGAGAAAGACGATAGGAACATTGCGTAGGGGAAGCAAGTCTCCTAGTCCGATGGAGCTTTCGGTTGATCATTATTTTAATTTCTAATTTTAATTTTTACAGTTTGCTCATTGTTTTTAAAATTGATCAGATTAGCTGAGCACTACATATAGCGTTAAACTGGATAGTCTACTCTATATGAAGTATATAGAGGAGGTAATTGGATCAAGTAGTTCACTTCACTACAGGAGTAATGAGATGGAAAACCGGTTGCGTCTAGCAAAGCAGTTGTTATAGGAGTTTACGGTGCAGTGAGTGAGAACACCGTAAGTCAATTAACAAAACTACTAATTTTCCTGCCATAGCTGGTCAATGCTAACAAATTTGTAACCTTGGTTCAATAGCTGAGGAATTAACTCAGCCGTAGTTTCAACCACATCTTGTCCTCCATAATAACCATCATGTAGGACGATCAGGGAACCGTTTTGAACCTGCTTTAGGACTCTCTCCACGATTATACTGACACCAGGACGTTTCCAGTCTTCTGGAACAACACTCCACATTACTGATCTATAGTTCCACTGGTGCAGTATATTCAAGGTTCGGGGCGTAAATAATCCGTTAGGGGGACGAACGTCTTGTACCTTGTCTGGGTGAATCTGACAAGCTTTAGCGATCGCGTCTTGGGTAAGGAGCAAACTCTGCTGAAGGGCATCCCGTTTTAGAAAGGGAAAAGACTGATGGTAATATCCATGGAGTCCCAACCAGTGACCTTGTTGGTAAACCTCTCTGGCGACACTGGGGGCTTGGTTTACGCAAACGCCCAACCAGAAAAAACTGGCTCTGACTTGGTAGCGGTCTAAGACTTGCAGTAACTTGGGAGTGTAGTGTGGATGGGGTCCATCATCGAAGGTCAGTGCGATCGCAGGTGAATCCGTTGCTCCTGACCACAGGCAATTGGGAAAGGCAGGTTTGAGAATTTGGGACAGAATAGGGTAGAGAGGAGCAAATTGCATTTAGTCGTAAGTTTGGATGGGGTGGAGTGAATTTGACTAGTTTCCATGTCCTACTTGATCGCATGTTGCGGCGTCGCCAGATTATCTTGATGTTGATCGGCTTTTGTGTAGCAGTAGTGCTTAGCAGTTGTAACACTGTGATTATTACTGAGTATGAAGCTACAGCACTGACCACCTTAACCTGGCGAGTTGAGTATTCTATTAATTCAACAACTGATAGAGATCCCGATGTTGAGGAGTTTGCTTCCAAGTCCGTAGTTAACCGCAATGGTGAGAAACCACAAGGTGCTGTCACAGGACCTGATGACAAGGGGTTATGGTGGCCAGTTGTCCCACCAAAACCAACCATTGATGAGGTAGAACAGCGTCAGCCACTTCATCATAAGCCTAGCAAGCCAGAGCTGTTGCGTACAGTTAAATACAAGATCACCTATAAAGAGGGGGCACAGACAGTTACACTACCTACTAACTATGACGTTTACCGGCAAGTTGCTAGAGCCTATCCTTACCGGAAACCTCTAAGGCTTACCCTGGGAATCAATGATGCTTCGGTGGAAAAAGCTGATACTAAGTGAGGTCAACAAATGAGGACAAGGGCTCCCTTGCGGGTGCGAAGCGTGTGGGGTGTATGGGATAAATTCTTAGTTCCATTCACCCCATCACTCGTGACTATTCTACTCTGACATTAATCACACTGGCATTGAAATTATAATCTCTACCTTCTAACTCTACTGGGGTACCAATTTTAATCTTGCTATTCCCCAGGACTACTCCATCTTAGGTGGTAAAGCAACAATCACCAAAGATGG
>NZ_JAAHFV010000500.1:0-3729 GCF_010672755.1 Moorena sp. SIO1F2 | reverse complement strand
TGATTAATATACTTTTTCACCTCATCGGCAGTCATCCCAATGCCGTTATCTGAGATGGAGAGAGTTTTCTTATCCTTATCAATGGTAATTTTAATTTCCGGGTCTCCCACATCCCCGTCAATCTCCCCAGCATAAGAGACCATCTTCAACTTCTGGATGGCATCCACTGAGTTGGAGATCAGCTCCCGCAAGAAGATTTCGTGATCGGTGTAGAGAGACTTCTTGATAATCGGGAAGATATTCTCAGTATGAATCGTGATTGTGCCTTGTTCCAGTACAGTCATTGGTATAGGTATATTTATATGAATGTCCCTTTAACGATTCTGAGGGATAACTTTTGATACGACAGATGGGGTTGTCCACCGATAGGGATTCGGATTTCCGTATCTTGGGGAAGACTAGTGAAGTTTAGTTGGTTTCGCCCCCCTAACCCCCCAAATCTACAGAACATGGTAGGGATAGGGACAACAATGAAAAATTTCCTGGCTAGGGATGAGAGGTAATAGCCAAAACAGTCAGCTGCTTGTTCAGCTTCAGATTGAAATTCCAACCGAAAATCCACTAGTCATCAATCTCCAGGCTAGCATACTGAGCGAAATCACCTAAATATTTTCCTTTCCCTTCTGCTGCTTGGTGGATACCTCGTTTCACCTGCGCCAGGGTTTCGGGATTTTGCCATAACCACTGTTCTTCTTCTGGAATTGGATCGAGTAGGATTTGTCCTGTATCGTTGATCAAGACTCGGTAGACTTTTGCCTTAGCTTCCGGTTCTAATTTTAAACAAAAGTGCTCATCAATTTGGGCAGCATTATCAATGACCTGGAAGTTTTGGTTAAGAATCATTTTTAATAGCCGACTAGCTAGATATATACACTAGTTTAGTCTAGCCTGTTGAATAAGCCCACTTGCCTTGAGTGCGATTGACTTGCTTGTCACGCTACGCGATCGCTAAACACCCCACACCTGATACCGAGTTGCATTCAAAGATAGTAGATTGGTGGGATGGGGAGATGGGGAGATGGGGAGATGGGGAGATTGGGGCAATAGAAAGTTGTACCTTTGACCGCTACTTAGTATCATAACCCACAACAGCTTCAGGGTTTGTAGTGGTAAAAATAAGATAAATTTTCCTCCATTTTTGAATTCAGATAATCAATATCCTCTTGATTTAAATATTCAGTAAATCCTCCCACTTTTCCTTTACGAGTTTTGTAAGACTCTTGATCTTGCTGGTCAGTTGGAGTCAAGCGATCGGATTTAAATGTCCGGTTTTGTTCCATCTGGCGCATATTCTTAAAGGAGGCAAAGTTAACAGCTTCTTCAATTACTTCATCCCGAACTGATTTAACACCTAAAAATTCTAAAACCCCCTTCAGTTCTTTTTTGGTATTTGTTTGGATATCTTCATAACGCACCAGCAAAAAATCTTTCGGTAGATAGCGATTAGCTTCCCATATATTGTAATACCTAATCAAGGTATCAAAGCTCCCCACTGACTCATGAATGAAGCTAGGCAAATCCCCCTCATAGGGTTTAATTCGTTCAGCATACTGCTTCAGAGAGTCTACTTGCTGCATGATGTGAGCATAGTGTCCCACCCGTTTAGTATGTTCAAAGTAGATAGATACTACTACATCCCTAGGGTCTCGGACTAATAGAATTACCTTAGCATTTTTATAGTTTGCCTTACTTTGAACAAGTTCATCAGGCTTTTTCCATTCTGGTTCATCATCATGAATAACTCGAATTTTTGGGACATCAGGGTGCAATGGTGCTAAGGTTTCCAACTCCAATATTCTCTCCATAATTTTGGGGTCAGTTAGACCTAAATGCTTTTCTAATACCCGTCCAATCATCAATCTGAGCCAGGTTCGTCCAGATTTAGGAAATGAAATCAGATAGGCATCCACTGACCGTTGATCATACCAACGCACTAGACTAGTGATTAGAGGCTTTTGAGCCATTCGTCCTAGGAATGTTCCTAGTTTTCGTCTTCCTTCTGGTGGTAGTTTGCTCTTGACAAAAGACCAAGCACCAACAATGATTGATCTAACTAAAATCCCGTTAAGTATCATAATTATTATAGGTTAATTTTAGATGTTAACAAAAGGGAGTCGGGAGTCGGAATCCCCCCTAACCCCTCCCAGGATGGGAACGGGAGTCGGGAGTCGGGAGTCGGGAGTCGGGAGTCGGGAGTCGGGAGTCGGGAGTCGGGAGTAGGGAACTTCGGAATTGCCAAAAAATCCTGTTTACGTCATTACTATAAAAAAAGCTATTTTAACAAAAAAACCAAAGTGATCAATTCCCTATTACCTGAGCGCAGCGCTATACAATTTAACTATATACCCAAGATAAATAAATCCGCTATAGCAATTCTCAGACTCATTCATGAGATACACATAATTTTTACCACTCCACCCTCCCGACTCCCTACTCCCGACTCCCTGCTCCCTGCTCCCTAAAACCCAAGACGAAAGTACCTCACCCATATTGATAACTGCTATATACCATGACTAAAGTTTTTATAATCTGTTCTGGTCTGGGTCATATCCAGCGGGGCTATGAATCGTTTGCCCAAGAGTGCTTCGCCGCTTTATCTCAGGAATCTTCTCTTGATATCACCCTGTTTAAAGGAGGAGGTAAGTCTCAAGAAAAAATGATTACATTATGGAATCTACCACGGTATAGTTGGATGGCCGGTCAACTGGGAAGATTGGTTAAGCAATTAAGTAACTTTTTAAAAAAAGGTGACTATTTTGTCAGACAAGAAGGCTACTTTATTGAACAAGCATCATTTATCGTAAGTTTATTATCACATATATATCGTGAACGTCCAGAGGTAATTTACTTCAGTGATGATGGCTTAGGCTATCTACTGTGGCACTGGCGGCGTTTGACAAAACAGAATTATAAGCTGCTTTTCCGTAATGGAGGAGCCTTCTCTCCTCCTTTTTACCGTTGGGATCATGTACAGCAGTTAACACCAATTCACTATAAACAGGCGTTAACCTATGGAGAGCCTGTTGAGAAACAAAGTCTACTTCCCTCTGGATTCTTCATCCCTTCCAAATTACAGATACTGTCACCATTAGAACGAGAGGCTTTACGAGAGAAATTAGGACTACCGAAACAGCAACCGTTAATTCTTTCTGTGGCAGCGATTAACAAGTATCATAAACGCATGGACTACATCATTAATGAAGTAGCGAGTTTGCCAAAACCTAGACCATTACTCTTATTATTAGGTCAACAGGATTTTGAATCACCGGAAATTATTCAGCTTGGGCAAGATCTATTAGGGGTTGATCAGTTTCAAGTGCGAACTGTTGCTCGTGAGCAGGTAACGAATTACTATAAAGTTGCTGATATTTTCGTCTTAGCTTCTCTCCATGAAGGATTACCACGAGTAATTGTCGAGGCGATGTCCCATGGTTTACCTTGTTTAGCTCATGATTATGACATTACTCACTTTGTTTTAGGCAATGAAGGATATTTCGCTAATTTTGAATTAACTGGAAGTTTAGCTAATTTAATTACTCAAGTATTGAGTGAAGGGTATAACGATAGTAAGCGTAAAAATTGTCATCGCAAGGTCTATGAAAGGTTTAGTTGGCAGCAGTTATCAACCGCCTATGTTGATATGATTGAACGGTGTAGATTAATGGCAAAGGGAACAGGGAGTAGGGAGTCGGGAGAAGGGAGTAGGGAGTAGGGAGTAGGGAGTAGGGA
>NZ_JAAHFV010000050.1:0-26928 GCF_010672755.1 Moorena sp. SIO1F2 | reverse complement strand
GGCAGGGCTGTTTCATTATATAGTAAAAAGGGGTATATTGAAGCAATAGCCCGAAAAAATGGCATAATTCCCATTATATACTCAAATTATGGAGAAAAGCTTAATCGACTACCTCAAAGAAATACCTGATCATCGCAGTCCTCATGGTCTTCGTCATCCTCTATGGCTAGTGCTTCTAATTATCATTATGGGGATGATGAGTGGTTATTGGGGTTATCGACAATTGGGTATTTCTTTGAGGTAGTCGATTAAGCTTTTCTCCATAATTTGAGTATATAATGGGAATTATGCCATTTTTTCGGGCTATTGCTTCAATATACCCCTTTTTACTATATAATGAAACAGCCCTGCCTGGAGAAGGGAGTGGTTTGGGGCTAGATATTGTCAAAAAGATTGTGGATAAACATCAGGGTCAGATTTTGGTGGAGTCGGTGCCAGGAAAGACGACATTTACAGTAGTGTTACCAATCGAGATAGTTTCAGAGTAATATCCTAAATCCTATAGCCCTGCGCTTTATAGCAAGGTAAATATAGTTTATGACATAGTATTTTCGTTTAAAGGGAACAGCGGATCTGGGAACAGCGGATCTGGGAACAGAAATATGTCTTAACCTTTACTTCGACTGCTATAACTATTAAACAACTGCTGCTCAAATAACATATCCTCCTGATTTGTCAAGTACTTTACCGAAAATTACTGAATCTTTTAATTACTAGAGAGACTAATTGGTTGGAGCCCAAGATAATGACAAGTTTAAGTAAAACTTAAATAATTATTAATGTCAAGTACCCTTTGTTTACTAAGTTTCGCGAAAATTGTCAAGTCCTTGTCTTGATGCGTCGCTTATTTAAAAATACTGAATCCTTTACTCCGTCTATGATTTAGAACTATGAAAAAAAAAATAGTGAAGATTTGTTACTTATTTGGTTAAGGTTATGTCTTCTTTCTATAAGTCTGTGTATACTAATAATTGTTGGTTGGCTGAAGTTAACAAACCTGAAGCTAACGGACATTTAAATTTACTGATTTTTAGATGAGCTTTAGAGGTCTAGTTATAACATTGCTTAGCCTCTGAATATTGCTCTATGAAATCTAGACGAAAATTTAGATGTCCTAGGAGTAGACCACACCAAAAAATTAGATAAGGATAACCTAAAAATGAAGATGATGCAAAAATTATTGCAAAAGCTAAAAACAGCAACAGTCATCGCACTGATCAGTGTTTTTGTTCTGCTAAGTTCTGGATGGACAAGCACCGCAGTTGCTCAAAACCCTATGGATCAGCTCGTAACGGGCTATGTATCTAAAGTAAATGTCGCCGATCTCGACCAAGCCATCTTCTTTTACCAGGAGCTTTTGGGCATGGAACGGGATACTTCCCGCGATACAGACCGTTGGACGCAGTTCTTTTACCCCAACGTGCCTGGCACCCAAATTGGCCTCTACGAAGACCTACCTACAGGAACGGGAGAAGCCGTACTAACACTAGTTGTAGAAAATATAGAGTTCGCTAGGGATGTCCTCATCTCTGAAGGGATTGATGTGTCAGAGATTACAGATGTTGGTGCAGGAGTTCTATTAGCATTCTTTACGGATTTTGACGGCAACACCATAGGTCTTCGCGAGAACCTGTGGTTCTAGTTGGTATTGACTTTTCAGTGACTGTTTATAAGGTCAATCTAATCACCGCTTAAGTCACAGAATATTGGTGGGTTACGGCAGATAGCTCTGTTCAAAAACGCCGATTAGCGAACCTTTTCATGGTGCGTTACGGTGCGGACTATCCCAACGCTGGCTACCGTAAAAATAAGGACAAGTCCGCCCCTAACGCACCCTACGGAACTTCAAACAACGGCTATCTTCACCCAACTATTTTCAAATAAAGCATTGCGCTTAAATTTCGGATGAATCCGAACAATATAAATAGACTTCTGATCACTAGTAGATGTTCTATGTTCCCCTTCAGTAATTTTGTACCAATCTAGAGCAAAGCATTCACGGCTGTACAAGCTGTAGTAAATATCATGGGTTGTTAACAGAGATGGTACTAGTTTAAATTGAATAGATTCTCCTTTTTTCAAGGCACCATAGTAAAATTTTGTTTCTGGATTCGGTACCGGTAAGAATACTTTTTTAACAAATGCCTGGGGTAACCATTGCTTAAAGCGCAACAGGTTGAAGACATAATAATTCAACCAGACATGAAGCCAATTTTTTCGTTTAATTAGGTCACGGTAAAAGCTGTTGATATCAGTAGGGGCGTTAATTTGCTTGGCATCTACGACTTTAACACCATCTGCTTTAACAGTAGGTTGTTCTATTGTTTCTGACCAGTGATAATACCGCAATCCTAATAAGTATTTACCTGGTTTCAAGCTCACGGATTCCCATTGGTTGTCTCCGGATACGGTGAGGGAGCTGATATTAGTGATGGTTTCAAAATCTGGTAGACTGTAAACTACTAATGTCCAGGATTGGGCTGATTGTTTAGCTGCACTGGCATCAAAGCTTATTACTTCTTTAACTTCAATCGGTCCAACTAGAGAAATAATAGCGTGAAGATTCCAACGAGCTCGACTCATTGCCCAAATTAATTTGATGGGCTTTTTTAAAAACTCGGCTGATACGAGTTGCCACTGGAGATTTTTAGTGTTTTTTTTGGAGGTAAAGTATCCCCCGATGGTTTGCATCACAAATCTTAGGATGCGGGAAAAGATGAAAGAGAGTATGGATAAGGGGATTTCCCAGAAAAGCTCTATATTAGTCATTTGTTTGTATAGTGGAGAGAGCAGGGAGTAGGGATTAGGGAACAGGGAACAGGGAACAGGGAACAGGGAACAGGGAACATTGGGAAAGAGCTCAGAAGATTTTTTGGTGTTATTATGAATCAGTATTTGGTTTCATGAACTAGTTGGTTTTGCTAGTTGGTTTTGCTATATTTGGTAATTGGTATTGTTAAGTTTACCTGTTACCTTTTCCCTGTTACTTGTTAACTTGTCACTTTTTAATTTTTCAGTTTTAATCGGTTGTTGGCGATAATTGCAACTATAGCATCTGGTGCATCAACATGGAGGTTATGTCCTCCTGATAGTTTTACTGTTTTAGCATGAGGTATGGCAGCTTGTTGTAAGGCTAGGTCTTCGGCTCGGTTAAAGTTACTATTATTTCCATAAACTAAGGTAGTGGGAGCTTTAATTTGACGAAGTAGCTGTGTGTATTTATCTCGATTAAACGCTGTTCCACTTAAACCAATTCCCGTACGAATTTGCAGTCTCGGATCCCAGCGCCAACGTACACCACCCTCACAAGGTTCGGTAAGTCGCTGAGCATGTTTTAAAGCCAATTCTTCAGAGAGGTTGGGGGTTAAGCGGCGCAGACGATTAGCAGCAGCTTGGATATCCGTAAAGACTTGGTGTTGAGGTGGGGATGCAAGATAATCTAGGTGGGTTGCTATCTGTTGAGCTGTTTGATCATCCTTCTGTTCTCCTGGTAGCACTGGCTCCAGCAATACTAAAGACTTGACCTTTTCGGGTCTAACACTGGCAAAGGTGGCAGCAACTACAGCCCCCATGGAATGACCGACTAGAATAAATGGCTGGTCTGTCAGTGCTTTTGCGTTCAGGTCTGCCGTGCCAAACGCGATCGCATCCAAATCCCCCAAGTAATCGATTAATTGATAAGACCCTCCCATCCCCACATGCTGGGAACGTCCATGGCCTCGCTGGTCGGGTGCCACCACTCGATATCCCATACTTGCTAAGGGACGGGCAATTTCTTCCCAAGCCGCTCCATGTTCTAAAACACCATGGATACATAGGATTAAATCTCCATCGACTGGACCCCAACTACACAGACACAGCTGTAAACCCCGCACGTCTAGATAAGACTCCTGCATCGGTTCAAGTTGTTCGGGTAGCGTGGCCGAAAGGCCAAGGTTAGAAGGTTGAAGGTTAGGAGGTTGAAGGTTAGGAGGTTGAAGGTTAGGAGGTTGAAGGTTAGGAGGTTGAAGGTTAGGAGGTTGAAGGTTAGGAGGTTGAAGGTTAGGAGGTTGAAGGTTAGAAGGTTGAAGGTTAGAAGGTTGAAGGTTAGAAGGTTGTTCGGCCTTAGTGTTTGAGTTGGGTAGGTTAGATCCTTGGGCTGAAGGTTCAACCAGTAACGGCAATTGATAATCCAACCGTGTCGCTACTTCTTGGGCAAATTTCCCTAAAGGCTGGGGGAGCTGGATTTGCTGCCAAACTTCTCCCAAAGCCGAATCAATTTGCTTATGGTTGCGGAAATTGGGGTCATCTACCGGTAGGGATTGGGGATGAATTCCATCGGTCATCCGCTGGCCTTGATAAGGCTGTAAAACCGCCTCATCAAAAGGAATACCGAGAAACTCACACAACCTTGCCATCACCTTAGCAGGTTGCTTGACTAGTTCCTCGTAATACACTAAATGATGATTGGATGGTGCAATTTCCTCGAAGAAATCTAGGATATTACGGTTACAGGTTGTCCAAACTTCCTCTGCTAGCCAATAAGGGTCTACCTCATCAATACCAAAGATTTTATCCATCCGATTTTTCACGAAGGAATCAATTACCGCATAGGGATGACGTACCAGATGAATATACTTCGCTTCTTCAAATAAATCTTCCGCGTGCCTTAGGGTTTCAATACTGCCAGCATAGGTAGGAGACTTATCCACAAGAGTACGTTTACCCGTTAGTTCCTGTAACCTGCCATAAACCTTCTGAATTGACCAGTCTTGCTGGGTTATCTCCTCCACCAGTGTTGTACTGGCTTGGGCATCTAGGTTCATAATTTCCATGAAAGCTCGCGCTAACCCTTCTCCTAAGTGAGTTGAACCCAAGGATTGATTGCGCTCAGCCATCGTTTCAAAGGGCAATAGGTGTAATTCTGGTGGACAGAATAAATCCCGATGACCAGCTAGCATCACCCGCAGTAAGGTGGAGCCTGACCGAGGGCTAGATAGCACAAACACCATGCTCCGATTGCGCTGGGTGGGTTTGGTAAATTTGCGTTCGCTATTGTTCCATGCCCAAGGATTAGCCCAATTCTTAATATCTGAGAGACTAGTAGTCGTCAATGAAGTTTCCGTTGGCTGGGGCTGATGAAGCCGTTCCATCTCCAAAGCCAAGTACTCAGATAGAGCTGTAATCGTTGGTCGCTCATAAAACTCCCTAGGATAAAGGGTTATCTTCAGGTCTTTCTTACAGGCATTGAGTACTTCTACAATCATCAAGGAATCAGCACCCAAATCCATCAGGTTGCTCGACCCTGAGATTTCCCGACTTATCCCTAAAGCCTTAGCAATCTGTTGCTTAAGGTAATCTTTTAATAACGCTTCCCGTTGGGTTGTTGTACTGGCGAGCAGTTGATCAAAAATCCCAGAATTGTCGTTTTCCCCATCCCCCTGAGGCGGTAGTGTTTCTGTTGTGATTACCTCTGATAGGAATAACGGTAACTCTACCGGTAGTCGTTCCTTTAACCTTGACCACTCTACCGGTAATACCCCCACCTGAGCCCCATCTTGTGCCAGAAGTTGTTCGAGTATCTGTAATCCCTGTGGTGCTTGAATCGGCTCGATTCCCAGCATTGCCATCCGTTTACCGACGCTAGCGGCTAAACCCATCTCAGCCCAAGGTCCCCAATTAATACTTAAAGCGCTTGCACCTTGCTGTCGTCGATAATGGCTGAGGCTATCTAAAAATCCGTTAGCTGCGGAATAGTTTCCTTGACCAGGGGTACCTAGGATAGAAGTAGCGGAGGAAAATAGTACAAATAACTCTAGGGCTATATCCTGAGTCAACCTGTGTAAATTCCAGGCTCCCTCAACTTTCGGCTTCATCACCTTGGCAAATTTTGCCCAATCTTGGTGCAGCAGCACCCCATCCTCTAGGACCCCTGCACCATGGATAATTCCTTTGAGGGGGGGTAGGGAAACCTGAATTCTGTTGAGACAGTCCCTAACTTGTGCTTCCTGGGATACATCCACCTGCTCCAGGACCACCATCACACCTTGTTCTTCTAATTTCCCAATTATTTCTGACGCCCTAGGATTTGGTTGGCTTCGTCCTACCAGTACTAAATACCTTGCGCCCTTATCGACCATCCATTCAGCTACCTTTAACCCCAGTGACCCCAAACCACCGGTAATTAAGTAGGTGCTATCTGGTTTTAGCTGCAATGGTAAAGTGGGGGGTTGGGACTGTTGCTGTTGATGAATCAGGCGAGGCACATAGGATTGTCCATCCCTCAAAGCAAATTGGTTTTCTCCCTCTGGCCGTAATATCTGCTTGAGCAGCATTAATGATTGCTCTTGGTAGTGCTGCTCATTCCCCTCCCTTGGTTCTAGGTCTATTATTCCTCCCCAAAGTTCTGGATGTTCTTGGGCAATAACTGCCCCTAAACCCCATAGGGGAGATTGGGCAATCTGTAGGGATTTTTTCGTCTTACCTTTTTTCTCTAATGCTACGGGTTGTGTGCCCTCGGTAACTAACCACAGACGGGGAGGTTGAGCTAATTCTGCTTTAACTAACGCTTGCAGCAGATGCAATACACTACCACAACCGTTTTCTAAGGTGGCGTCTAGGGGAAATGTTTGGAACTGATCCAGTGCGGGAGTATCTAAACTCCACATATGAACCACAATCACAGATGTTGCTGTTAGGGATGCGACTTGTTGAGCTAACAGACGCTGAAACTGTTGCGGTTGCGCTGGGTTAATTTGGTAATGGTTTGCTTGTAATTGTTGATAGCTTGAGCCAGGGGAAATTAGCAAAATCCGGTCGGGTTTTGCTTCCAGCTGTTGAACTAATGTTTCTCCAAAGCCCCCTTTATCAGTAAAAATCAACCAAGTTGTACTAGATGTAGATATATCAGTAGATACATCAGTAGATATATCAGATACATCTATATCCTTAGGTCGCCATGCTATCTCATACAACCAATCCCCATAGGATGGAGTAGAGAGTTGGCCATAGGAAATCGGGGATAATGGTTTTACTGAAGTGGTATCTAGCCAATACCGTTGCCGTTCAAAGGGATAAGTGGGTAGGGAAACTAGGCGACGGGGGTTATATTGATGGAATTTTTTCCAGTCTACTGATGCGCCATGTTTATATAGGCTTGCCAAACTTTCCAGCATTTGCTGACTATCTGGTTTTCCTGGACGCAAACTTGGTATAGCCGTCAGCTTTCCTTTCGGTAAGCACGCTTTGCCCATTCCCAATAGGCTAGGCTTCGGTCCTACTTCCACACACAGATGATAACCCTGTTGATAAAGGGTTTCCATGCTCTGGTAGAATTTAACGGACCCACGGACATGGTCACACCAATACTCGGTCGTAGCGATCGCGGCAGTGGCTAATTTTCCAGTTAAATTCGAAATTATCTCTATTTGGGGAGGATGTAAGGATATTTCCGATAATACCTGGGCAAAATCTGCCACCATTGGTTGCATGAGGGCAGAATGGAAGGCATGAGAGACTGGCAACTTTAGTGATTTGACCTTTTGAGAGCGTAGTCGGGCTATCACGGTTTGAACGGCCTGACTTTCCCCAGAAATCACAATATTTTCCGGACCGTTAATAGCCGCGATTGAGACTTCGTCAGATACTCCTTGAATTGCCTCAGTTACCTGCTGCTCATTGGTCAACACCACCGCCATCTCACCACCTTCTGGCAACTGTTGCATCAAACGCGCTCTTTGGGCAATCAGCTTTAGCCCATCTTCTAAGCTAAAGACTCCTGCTACAGTTGCTGCCACATATTCCCCAACACTATGACCCATCACCACAGTTGGTTCGATTCCCCAAGACCGCCATAACTGAGCCAGGGAGTATTCTAGAGCAAACAATGCCGGTTGGGTGTAGGCGGTTTGATTCAGTTTTGAGTTGTCACTATTGTCGCTGAAGATTTCAGCATACAGGACATCCAGTAACGGCTGTTCTAAATAGGATTGCAGAATTTCGGCGCATTGGTCGAGAGTCGCCCGAAATATTGGTTGGGTTTCGTAGAGTTGCCGTCCCATACCACTATACTGAGAGCCTTGACCGGTAAAGAGGAAAACGATTTCGGGGGGAGTAGGGCTATTTTGTGCTATTTTATCCGAAATGGTTTCGCTTTCTGTCAACTTGGTCAATTGTTGCTGCAACTGGTCAGTGGATTGGACTAGGAGGGCTAGACGATAGTTAAAATGCGATCGCCCTTTATTGCTGGTCAAACAAATATCTGCCAGTGTGCTTGATGGCTCAGATGCTATGAAGTCTATGTATCGCTTTCCTAGGGTTTGCAGGGCGGTTGCTGTTTTGGCAGACAAGGTAAATAGATGATAGTTTTGGTCTTGATCGTTTTGGTCTCTATCATTACTTGTCGCTTTTGTCAACTCTGGCGCTCCTTGTAGCACCACATGAGCATTGGTTCCTCCAAAACCGAAAGAACTTACACCAGCAAATGGGGGAATAACATCCCATGGCCAAGGCTCCCGTTGCTGCTGTACTCGCAGGGGCAGTTCATCAAAGGGAATGTGGGGATTTGGCTCCTGGAAATGGAGGCTGGGTAAACGTTCTTGGTGCTTGAGGGATAGGGCAACTTTGATTAAACTAGCAATACCAGCAGCTGCCTCTAGATGACCGATATTAGATTTGACCGAACCAATAGCAACAGGCTTCGTAGGGTGCGTTAATAACGCACCGGATAACGCACCGGATAACGCACCGTAGTTATCAGAGTTATTATCAGAGTTGTGGTCAGAGCGATGTTCCTTTGGAACCGCTTCGCGATGTTCCTTTGGAACCGCTTTGCGAGCGCGTTTTAGGACATTTCCCAAGGCCATCGCTTCAATCGGGTCTCCCAGTAGGGTTCCGGTGCCATGGGTTTCTACATACTGCACATCTGAAGGTGAAATGCCCGCGTGCTGGTAGGCCGAGACTATAACAGCTTCCTGAGCGTCTCGATTGGGAGCAGTTAGCCCATTAGTGCGCCCATCTTGGTTCACCGCACTGCCTCGAATCACAGCATAAATTGGATCTTTATCGATCAGGGCTTTGGATAGGGGCTTTACTACTATCACCCCAGCGCCCTCGCCCCTGACAAAGCCATTGGCACGGGAATCAAATGCCTTACAGCGACCATCGGGAGATAAAGCCGTTAACTTACTCAACCCAACCGTCACCACTGGGGTTAGCATCAAATTCACTCCCCCTGCTATGGCTACGGTTGACTCACCATTCCAGATACTCTGACAAGCCAAATGAACAGCCACTAGGGATGAGGAGCAAGCCGTATCAACCGTTAGACTTGGCCCTTTGAAATTCAGTAGGTAGGAAATGCGATTAGCTGCCATAGTGGAAGCTACACCAGTATTTGTATATGTATCCACCACCTCTGGACTTTGGAGAAGCAGCTGACCATAATCATGAGTAGAAATGCCAACAAAGACCCCCGTTTGGCTACCACTGAGTTTACTAGGCACTTGGCCTGCATCCTCTAGTGCTTCCCAAATTACTTCCAACAGTAGTCGCTGCTGGGGGTCGATATAGGTAGCTTCCCGAGGAGCAATGCCAAAGAATTCTGGATCGAATTTATCAACATGCGCCAGGAAACCACCATAACGACAATACATTTTGCCTGGTGCTGTGGGGTCCTTGTCGTAAAATCTCTCGATATCCCAACGCTCTGGTGGCACTTCAGTAATAGCATCCACACCATTTTTGAGCAGTTGCCAGAATGATTTTGGGGAAGAGGCACCTGGAAAGCGGCAGCCAATCCCGATAATAGCAATAGGTTCTTTTAAGCCTTTCCTCTTTTGCAGCTGCAATTCAAGAAGGGCGCGTTTTTCGGGGGAGAGATTGGCAATCCGCTTAGCAATATCATCCACTGGCAACATAGATCGAAACATAGATCTAGGAACTATTTGATGGGTTTTCCCAGAATTTCTTGGATTTGTGCTTCTGAGAGCATTTCCAACTCAGCTAAGAGTTGGTCTACCTCTTGATCACCACTGGAGGCAATCGATTTAACCGTTACGGGTGAACGATAAAAGGGAATCGAGGTGAACCGATCCAGATTCTGGAACTGTGCCTCCCATAATTGTTGCATCTCACTACCTGCACTCGAAACTCTCGGTTCGATTTTTCTTGGGCTGTCCCCCTGGTTTGAGTTGCTTTGTTGACTTACTTTCGCCAGATATTGGGCAAGGGACTCGATATTGGGATAATCATAAGCCAGTGTAGGAGACAGAGGCACCCCTAACCATTCTTCGAGATCATCAGCTAGTTCAACTGCTGTTACTGAATCTAGACCATAATCAGCAAAAGACTTGCTGATGTTAATAGACCCCGCAGGAAGTTTTCTTTCTCGGGCTAGCCAATCTATTATCCACTTTTTAAGTGTATTGCGGGTTTGCGCTTTGCCGATAGTAATAGTTGTGGGTTCTTTTTCTGGTTGGCTTGGGGCAATCGTTGGGTGTTGGGCCAAGCTCGATTGCCCTACAACTCTCAAGCTATTGTTTAGAAATCCAGATCGACAGGCATGGCGCTGTACTTTGCCACTGGATGTCTTGGGAATACTATTGGTCTTGAGCAATAAAACAGCATAGACTTGAAGTTGGTACTCTAGGGATACTGCACTGCGGATTGCTTCAATCACTTCATCTACATCTAGTTTCCGCAGGTAATTCCTGGAGACTTCTTGGACAATCACCAATTGCTCACGCTCTTCGACTTCCACAGAAAAAGCTGCGCCATAGGCAGGGCGAAGAGCAGGATGACTCTTTTCCGCCGTTAATTCTATATCTTGGGGATAATGGTTGCGACCCCGGATAATAATTAAATCCTTCAGACGACCTGTTACAAACAACTCGCCATCCTGGATAAATCCTAAATCACCAGTACGCAGCCATGGTCCTAAACCAGTATCAGCTAGATAGGCATTAAAGGTTTTTTCCGTCACCTCTGGTTGATTCCAATAGCCTTGAGCAACAGTTGAACCTTTTACCCAAATCTCTCCGACGGCACCGGATTCAACTTGGGTGAGGGATTGGGGGTGTGCGATCGCAATTTTTTCATTTAACCAAGTCCGCCCACACCCAACCAGCATTCGAGTCTGCCCATTACCATTAGACTTATCATTAGACTGATTGGGACGATTTTCTGGCACCGGAACCACTAAATTTTGTTCAAGAGCTTCCCCTTCAAATTCCCTTATCACTGGAGGTTGGTCTTTCAAGCCTCCAGTGACTAATAATGTGGTTTCTGCCATGCCATAACAGGGGTAAAATGCTTCCCGATGGAAACCACAAGGGGCAAATTTTTGAGCAAATCGCTCTAATGTTGAGGCTCGAACCGGCTCAGCACCGGTAAAGGCCATTTGCCAGCTGCTCAGGTCAAGGGTTTCTAATTGCTTAGCCGTAATTTTTTGCACACACAGCTCATAGGCAAAATTCGGAGCACCACTGGTAGTCACCTGGTATTGGGAAATTGCCTTTAGCCAGCGGTAAGGCTTGCGGAGGAAATCTACTGGAGCCATCAGGATCATTGGAAGACCAACATAAAGGGGTTGTAGAATTCCACCAATCAGTCCCATATCATGGTAAGCAGGTAACCACGACAATCCCCTGCTTTGGGGTGTATCTTGGAAACACTGATTAATCAAAACTGAGTTATATAGCAAATTCCCATGGCTAACCATCACTCCTTTGGGTTTACCCGTTGAGCCAGAGGTGTACTGTATAAAAGCCAGGGTATTGCTTGTTTGGCGCGCGGTCGGTTGCGTCTTGGCGCGCGGGTCACGCGCAACGCGACGCTTAGAGTCCGGGTGCTGCCAATCTGATTCGTGGTGCGTAGGCAGATTGTCAGTAGCCAGCCACTTCAGTTGCTTGTTGGCGGAATTTTCAGCTAGCTGAGTCTCTATTTTCTCTAATAGAGGGGTAGTAGTGAGGGCAAATTTGGCCTGAGCATCTGCCACAATTGCCTCTAGCCTGGACAAATTTTGATTGGAGCGGGGCGGATAAGCTGGAACGGCTAACACTCCCGCATACAAACAGCCGAAGAAAGCTGTGATAAACTCTAAACCGGGTGGGTAGAGTAGCAAAGCTCGCTCCCCTTTTGCGTTTTGGTGTAGAAGCTCGGATGCGATCGCTTGGGCGTGGTTGTCTAACTGTTTATGGGTAAGGTAGCGGTCTGGGGTTTCCCCGTTCAGTAGAAATGTATAGATGATCTGATCCGGCTGGTGTATTGCTCGGTAACGTAGCAGGTCTACTAAGGTAGAAAATTTTGGTATATTCTCGCTCATCTGATCTAAACTGTCTTTCATACCTGCATGCCTTATTTTCACAGCCAAATCGTCGTCCATCCCCTGATCGATAGATTTATTAGCCTTTTTCTAGGCTACAACAATCGTTTATTATCTATTAAGATGGGCATTATTGGCCAATAGCTTAATGAACTACCAATTCCCCTTAGTAAGGTAAGCATTCAGCTATCAGATTCAGCCAAGGACTTGTGTCCACGCTACTTGATGTGATTTTGAATAAAAGAGGTAAGCTAAGGCCAAAGGCAGCACTACGCGAACGTAAGGTCTGAGTTACGGCTGACGGCTGACAGCTGTTCGCGTAGCGTGCGCGTAGCGCTTATGCTGATACCTTAGGTTTCGCTCATAACTTTCAGCCGAATCAGCTGCTCTCCACTCTCGTCCAAAGGAACTTCAATCACGTCACCCGCTAGACGATCCATACAGGTCAGCAGCAATCGCAAGTGGGGAGTACTTGCCCCGGTATCTACATACAATCGGTCTGACAGGCTACCTAAACGCTTCCAGGTAGTATAGAGTTTGCCAACAGTCTTTTCTAGTGCCAAGGCTTGTTTCACTAAATCAGCAGCAGTGTTTAAACACTCAAGCCGTAGCGCTTCATCTAAAGCTAGTTCCATATCCAAGGATGTGTGATTAATAGCTTGGACTTGGGCAGATGCATCTAGATACTTGGCTAAGCAACGGGCATCTGAGGTCACGTGTTTAACGGTGTCCACATCTGGGTTTGTAGCAATTGCTTCTTGTAATGGAATCAGGTGGCTTTCTGGCAGCTTTTCCATCTCTTTGACCAATGGAGCCAGGTAACTGGATGGGAGACCCCCTTCAGCAGATTTTTCTTTAACTTCCTCTGGTAGTAATTCTGAGGACATGGCAGTCCATTGATCAGACGCCTGTTTGACCTCCCGGCGGGTAATGCGATCGCCTTTTTGAGCTCGTTCTGTCACCATCTGCTGGACTTCGGGAGCAGACTTAGCTGTTTCCACAAATGCCCGTTTACTGAAGTTATTAATGGCATCATGACTAAGCTGACCCTCGGTTAACAGAGTATCGGCACTGTTAGCCAGTTCAATCAGGGAGTAAGCCTGACTCTTACCGATTTCCCGACTTTTGAGCCAATTTAAAAATCCAGCTCCCCTTCCTTCACCCCCTTTTTTCTCCCTGTCTCTTACTACTCGTAGAATCCGTCCCCGCCAGATATCGGTCTGTAGGTCAACGCGATCGCATACTCGCCAAGCGTGATCGACTAGCTGGTCAAAGTCGGTTTCCTGAATTTCCTCATCCTCTGGGTCCGGGAGTTGGAAATCCAGATCCATCGGTTCGTTGAGGAGGGCAGCGAGTTCGGCGGTAGAGTCAGGCACTTGCACCATAGGGAAAGATTATCCAGTCACGGTAAACACGATTATTGCACGGTTTCCAAATTATAAGACTCTACGCTACCCCTAGATGAGTCTGACTTAATTATCTGGCATAATGCACCAGATGTATAGGTTATTAGTCGTTAGTCATTAGTTTGGTTGCTTTTGAGAGCCAGGTGTGACCGTAAACTTATTAACTGGCATTTAACAATTGGGGGGTGTTTGAGGGGGTCGAAATTCCCCATCCCTCGTGATTAGTGGGGATGGATAGACCCCCTCAACAACTGTTTCCCCACATCCTCCCGATGGATTTTTGATATATTCTTTTACTTTTTATAATGGCGCTCCACCACAGAATACAATACATTTGGAGTCGTGCCATAACTTCCGGAATCTGTGTTACATTGATTGTCGTCTAATCAGCGCGACTGAAGAAAACTAAGGAGGTGATTACACTGTGGCGACGTTAAGACAGACATTTCGATTGTACCCAACGGCATCACAACAATCCAAGTTATTCTACGCTCGTTCTTTGCATCAATTGTTATACAATGCCTGTCTGGCTCATCGTCGCTATGAGTGGAAAGTAAACCAGAAAAGCGTTAGTTATTTTGAACAACAAAATATTCTACCGGCCTTCAAGGAATGCTGGACGGAATATAAAGGTCTTTACAGCACATCATTACAGGCAACAGTTAAACGGGTAGACCTAGCTTATAACAGTTTTTTCAGTGGACTAAGAAAGTTCCCAAGATTTAAATCTATTAGGGACTATTCTGGATGGAATTACCCCAGTGCTTCTGGCTGGAAAGTTAACAGTAATGGAAAACATGGAACTCTTATCCTGAATGACCTTAAAATTAAAATCAGGATGCGAGGTAAGGCTAAATATTGGGGTAAGCCAACCACTTTGACTGTTGTTTACAAACCACGATTAAATCAATGGTTTGCATCGATAACTCTAAAAGTTGATACACCTGAACCATTATATGGAGCTGAGTCAGACTTAAGCTATGAGTCGGTTGTAGCTTATGATTTAGGAACAGAAACAGCTATTACTACCTTTGATGGGTCTGAGTTCAACGAGATTGAAAATCAGCGTTTTACTCGTACTTTAGAACCATTATTAAAAAATGCTGGCAAGGCTAAACGTAGAAAACGCGCTCCTAATCGTAGACAGCGAGTGAAGCCATCAAGTCGCTGGAAAAAGGCCAATAAACGAGAATCTCAACTCAAGCGTAAAATTGGTAATCAGCGTAAAGACTGGCAACACCAGGTTACGTCAGATTTAGCTAGTCGTTATGACATCGGCGTAACTGAAAAACTCAATACGAAAGGAATGACTCGTAAAGCTAAGAACAGCTCAAAACGCCAAAGACAAAAAGCTGGGTTGAATAAATCTATCCTTGATGTTGGTTTTGGTTCTCTTAATAAGATGCTGACCTACAAAATCGAACTAAAAGGTGGGATCGTGCTTCAATTACCTACCAAGCAATTGAAGCCATCACAACGTTGTCCAAAATGTGGTAAAGTTCATAAAGAATGGGCTGATATTTCCAATCGTTACCACGTTTGTGATGAGTGCGGGTTTGAATTTCCACGAGACAAAACCAGCACAATGGTAATGTACAACGCAGCATTAGGAAAACAGCCGGGGTACGGGAATGACCTCGATAAACGTGGATTTTCTAGCTCTACTTCAAAGACCAGTAAGCATACTGGATCGATGAAGCAACTAGGGAAGATGAAGCGTCAAAAATCACGCTCTCAGGACGGGTCTGCTGAAACCCCGTCCCTCTACAGGGCGGGGTAGTTCATCCAACGTACTGTGATTAGTTTGACACCGATTGAATCGGGCAATTAGTTAGAGATCAAGGCGTTGCCCAATTCTGGAAGACTCAAGGGTAATTGGTATAGAAAAGGGAACAGGGAACAGGGAGTAGGGAGTAGGGAACGATGAACAAAAATTATCACAATTAATTTAGGTACCCTATAACTGGCTCAAGTATAAGCTGTTGTGCATTTAAACTTTATATTAGTCAAATCACATCAAAAAGATAGATCCCAGTCCCCTTTTGCCAATAGCCATGCATGCTTTTTGCCTTCCTAAAAAGCATTTTAACCGTTTAGCTTACTTGAATATGATTCCGATATTCAGCAACGGCGAAGCGACCCGGTCAATTACCTTACATTGCCCTTTAATTATTCGTGAATCGACTCTCTCAACCACAACCAACAGATAGTGATCAATCTCGATGGCATGGCAGCCTTGAATTACGCTTTGCCTTAGCCCATGGAAAAACTCAACCTATTCACACCTACGCCAGAGCTCCCTTGAAGGTACAGCGACCGTTTTATCCAGAAGGGCTAGGGGTTTGTCACAGTGTGGTACTTCATACCGCTGGAGGAATGGTAGTAGGGGACAGGTTGTCTCAAGATATCCACCTTGAATCGGGTACTCATGCTTTAATCACCACTGCTGCTGCTAGTAAAGCTTATGGTAGGGGCAGTTCTAGCGCTAGTCTAATAAACTATAGCGCGAGTTTAAACCAACCAGAAGTTAAAGACAATTTATCTAGCGCTAGTTTAAAAAAACCAGAAGCTAGACAAATCAGATCTAGCGCTAATCAAACAAACTATAGCGCTAAGCTAAAAGCCCCAGAAACTAGACAAATCATCCGGCTCCAAGTAGAGACTGGTGCTTGTTTAGAATGGTTTCCCCAGGAAACGATTGTATTCAACGGTGCAGTTTATCGGCAGGATTTGCGGGTAGAATTAGCGCCGGGAGCCAGTTGGTTAGGCTGGGAAATTACTCGATTTGGACGCAGTGCAAGAGGAGAAAGGTTTGTGGAGGGAAATTGGCGATCGCATACGGAAGTTTGGCAGCAAGGACATCCACAGTGGATTGACCGACAATGGTTACCAGCTAGCGAAGCCACCTTCTCTAGTCCTTATGGTTTAGCGGGACAACCAGTGGTAGGAACATTAGTTTTGGTAGGGGAACCGGTATCATCTGAGATTCTCGAACAAGCCAGGGAACTTTGGAGTGCTAGGGAGTATGTGGGGGAAGCTGGCGTAACTCAGCTGATGTCAGGATTATTATGCCGCTATCGTGGTGCTTCGACTGAGGAGGTGAGACACTGGTTTATAGAGGTTTGGCAACTGTTGCGTGTTAATCTATTCGGGCGTCCTATGATTAAGCCACGAGTTTGGCTATTGTAATGTCAAAATTGTTACTAACCAAAATTGCTACTAACCAAAATTGCTGCTAACCACACGATAAAACAATGCAACTGACACCCCAAGAAAAGGATAAACTACTAATTTTTACTGCTGCCTTATTGGCAGAACGGCGCAAGGAAAAGGGGTTGAAGCTAAATTACCCAGAAGCCGTTGCCTACATTTCTGCGGAAATTTTGGAAGGTGCTAGGGAAGGACGTCCAGTAGCTGATTTAATGAGTTACGGCACCACGCTGCTGACCCGGGATGATGTGATGGAAGGAGTTCCCGAAATGGTGAATGAAGTCCAGGTAGAAGCAACCTTCCCCGATGGGACTAAACTGGTTACTGTACATGACCCAATTCGTTAGTCCCACAAAAAGCTTGATAAATAACTCTTTAACTCATCTTAAATCATCAGAAGATTCACCGGAGTTGACGGAGTTCTTCTGTGAGATGGATAAGTTGGTTTCTCAGGTCATTTATTTGCTCACTACTCAGTTGTGCAGTTCCTTGATGATCTACGATGTTATTTAGGCTATTCAGACAGTCATTAATCGTATAAAGACAGTTATCAACAACCTGGATTCGTTTCGTCAAGATTTCTTTGAACTTAGGCTCAGTTGATTCAAGAATAGTATTGTTGTTGGGTTGAGATTCATTCAGTTGGAACTTGAAAATGTTCCATAATTGAACTAGTGAAGGGAGTCCCATAAGCACCAAACAATGGTAAAAAAACTTTAAAAAAAGCAAACACCAGACAGAAAAAGTGAAAAAGTAGGGAGAGTAGTCATGACTATAGTCATAACTAATTTAATAATGCTATAATTTGCGAAAATAGTTGCCAAAATAAATTTCTGAATAACTGGCTGCTGAACAAGCAAAATTTTTCCATAAGTAGGATAAAATTTATGGCCATTAGTATAGCTTTAAAAGCCATGTAAGATGTCAGAGTTGACCAAAAAGGAATCATTAACTGTAGAAATAGAACCATCAACGAGTTAATAAGTAAGAATTAAATAACACCTATATCGATTATTCAGAACAGACTAGAGAAGTCAGGATTAATTGATTAAAGACTGTGTAAAGAAAAGAGAAACTAGATAAAAAAATATGGTAATGGTAATCGGGAATAAGCAATAAGTAGTAGGGAATAAGCAATACAGCGGTTTGCAATTCAATTAGGTACAAAGTTCTGGGTTTTTAGGGATCCCCCCTAACCCCCCTTAGTAAGGGAAGAGGGAAGAGGGAAGAGGAACCCACCCCTAACCCCTCCCAGGAGGGGAAGAGGGAAGAGGGGAAAAAATCCTGTGTACCTGATAGTTATGCAAACCGCCGTATGTAAAGATTTATTACGAAACTAAGAATTTCTGCGTAAAGTCAAAAGATTATCTTGGGGAATAAATAGGGAGCATCCCACTGCTGTGTGAGCGTGATTATACCGCCCACATATAGCAGAAGTCCGCAAGTCCGCAAGTCCGCAAGTCCGCAAGTCAAACTCTTGCGCTTACTTAGGTTTGAGACTTTTGTCATGTTATAACTGCCCTGGCGACTGCTATAAAAAGATATATTTGCCAAAATGGGATACTACTAATCACTAGTATTCAAGTTATCTTTATAAGTGCTTTTTGCAGAACATGTTTTCCCGCAATCTCGCCTTGATCATCGGTATCAATAACTACACCAACGGCATTTCTCCCCTGAACACTGCCGTAAACGATGCCAAAAAACTAGTGGAAATTCTCCGCAAAAAGCATGATTACGAAGTCTGGGAATGCCTAGACGAAGTGGCAACTCTGTCTAACTTTAACAAATTTTTATCCCATACCTTACCCGAACTTGTCACTGAAAATGACCGCTTATTATTTTACTTTGCTGGTCATGGAGTCGCTCTCAATGGGGATGATGGCCCGGCTGGTTACTTAATTCCTCAAGATGCCAAACTGGGGGATACTAATAGTTATCTGCCCATGACGAAGTTACACGATGCTTTAAGTCAATTACCCTGTCGTCATTTCTTGGGTATCCTCGACTGCTGTTTTGCTGGTGCTTTCCGTTGGTCGAGTACTAGGGATTTACTCACATCGCCAGAAGTAATTCACCAAGAGCGTTATGAGCGTTTTATTACTGACCCAGCCTGGCAAATCATTACTTCCTCAGCCTCGGATCAAAAGGCTTTAGATAACTTTAATTTAGATAGCGAACGCGGTCAATTCGGTAATCATTCCCCTTTTGCGGCGGCATTATTAGAAGCTCTCGAAGGTGCAGCAGATATCTATCCTCCTGCTACGAATGGCAAACCGGCTGGAGATGGGGTAATTACAGCCACCGAATTATATTTACATTTACGGGATAGAGTCGAAATTCCCACAGAAAAATGCCGGATACGACAAACGCCCGGTATTTGGTGTTTAAACAAACACGATAAAGGCGAGTATATCTTTCTTTCTCCCGGACATGAACTTAATTTACCACCAGCACCACCTTTGGATCAATCACAAAATCCCTATCGCGGTTTAAAGTCCTTTGAAGAGAAACACAGTTCACTGTTTTTCGGTAGAACATTACTAGTAGAAAAGTTAGAAGATTTTGTCAAAGCTAATCCCCTGACAGTGGTGTTGGGTGCTTCTGGTTCGGGTAAGTCTAGCTTGGTCAAGGCAGGATTAATTCCCAAACTACGGCAAGATAATACTGAGAAATGGTGTATTTTGCCAGCCATCCGTCCTGGTGAGACTCCCTTGCAAGGGTTAAATAATGTGCTATGTAATGCTAAGTTACCTAATGTTGAGCCACAAAACCCACAGCATAACTTGGCAATGAGCATTGATGTTTGGGCGAAAAATAACCCCAACTCTAAGTTATTACTGTTTATTGACCAAAGCGAAGAAATTATTACACTCTGTCAAAACTATGATCAGCGTAAAGAGTTTTTCCAACAGATACTCACAGCCATAAATGCCCATGGGGATAAATTACGGGTAATATTAACCCTACGGTCTGACTTTGAACCCCAAATCACAGATGTGGGCTTAAAGTTGGCACCGGAAGTACTAAATCAATTGGAAACTACGGTACTGATAAATCTTTGGCAAAGTGGACGATTTATTGTACCGGCCATGACACGAGGGGAACTCAACGAAGCAATCGAGAAACCGGCTCAAGCACGGGTGATGTATTTTCAGCCCCACGAATTAGTAGAAAAATTAATTGATGAAGTTGCGGATATGCCGGGAGCATTGCCCTTGCTTTCTTTTGCCTTGAGTGAATTATTCCTCAAGTATTTAAGGCGGCAACGGGAGGCACAATACAGGGGTATTACTATTGATCGGGCCTTGACTCAAGCCGATTATCAAGAATTGGGGGGAGTAATGCGATCGCTAACTCAAAGGGCAGATAAAGAGTATCATTTGCTAGTTCAAGAAAATCCCGCTTATGAGCAAGTAATCCGTCATGTGATGCTGCGGATGGTGGCACTAGGTGGGGGTGAATTAGCCCGTAGGCGCGTACCTTTATCAGAATTGGAATATCCACCAGCGAAAAATGATTTAGTTAAGGAAGTAATTGATAATTTTACCACAGCACGGTTATTAGTAGAAGGACAAGATGCTGAGGGGAATCCCTATGTCGAACCTGCCCATGATGCTTTGGTAAGGGGTTGGCAAAGGTTGCTGGAGTGGAAACATTTAGATGAGGAAAATTTACTTCTACAACGGCGGTTGACGACCGCAGCGGTGGAGTGGCAAAGTGTTAAAAGCAAAAAACAATCATCCGGACAATTTCTTTGGAATGCCAATCCTTATCTCGATGTATTGAATAAAGAACTCAATTGTGAGGACAACTGGTTTAACCAGGTAGAAGTTGATTTCGTGCGGCGCAGTGTTAGAAAAAAACGCAGTAACACAATTGTGGGTTGGAGCATCGCTGGCTCAGTTCTGGGGGCAATGATTTTCTATGCTGCCGTTTGGATGCAATGGAGAAACTATGAAATTACTCAAGCCAATTCTCTCGCTCGCTCTTCTTTGTCTCTGTTTGCTAAATATAAAGACATGGAGGCTTTGGTGGAGGTGATTAAGGCAGGAAAAATCCTACAAAAACACAAGGCATCGGACCAAAAGGTGATTAGTGCCCTGCACAAAGTTCTTGATGAAGCCAGCAAAGGCAACCGCTTGCAGGGGCATACTAACAGAGTCACGAGATTCAGTTTCAGCCGGGATAGCCAGACCTTGGCTTCTGGTAGTCGTGACAAGACCATCAAACTCTGGAATCTAGAGACAGGCAAGGTAATCCGAACCCTCATCGGGCATGATGACTCGGTCAGGAGCGTCAGATTCAGCCGGGATGGCCAGACTTTGGCTTCTGGCAGTGATGACAAGACCATCAAACTCTGGAATCTAGAGACGGGCAAGGTAATCCGCACCCTGATCGGGCATAATTCCCATGTCGAGAGTGTCAGTTTCAGCCCCGATGGCCAGACCTTAGCTTCTGGTAGTGAGGACAAGACCATCAAACTCTGGAATCTAGAGACAGGCAAGGTAATCCGAACCCTCATCGGGCATGATGACTCGGTCAGGAGGGTCAGTTTCAGCCGGGATGGCCAGACCTTGGCTTCTGGCAGTGATGACAACACCATCAAACTCTGGAATCTAGAGACAGGCAAGGTAATCCGCACCCTGATCGGGCATGATGACTCGGTCAGGAGCGTCAGTTTCAGCCGGGATGGCCAGACCTTGGCTTCTGGCAGTGATGACAACACCATCAAACTCTGGAATCTAGAGACAGGCAAGGTAATCCGCACCCTGATCGGGCATGATGACTCGGTCAGGAGGGTCAGTTTCAGCCGGGATGGCCAGACCTTGGCTTCTGGCAGTGATGACAACACCATCAAACTCTGGAATCTAGAGACGGGCAAGGTAATCCGCACCCTCATCGGGCATGATGACTTGGTCTTTAGCGTCAGTTTCAGCCCCGATGGCCAGACCTTGGCTTCTGGCAGTGATGACAACACCATCAAACACTGGAATGTAGAGACGAGAAGGAAAATCCTCACCCTCCAGACCCTCCAGACCCTCATCGGGCATACTAACAGAGTCACGAGATTCAGTTTCAGCCGGGATAGCCAGACCTTGGCTTCTGGCAGTGATGACAACACCATCAAACTCTGGAATCTAGAGACAGGCAAGGTAATCCACACCCTGATCGGCCATGATGGCGCTGTCAATAGCGTTAGTTTCAGCCGGGATGGCCAGACCTTGGCTTCTGGCAGTGATGACAACACCATCAAACTCTGGAATCTAGAGACAGGCAAGGTAATCCGCACCCTCATCGGCCATGATGGCGCTGTCAATAGCGTTAGTTTCAGCCGGGATGGCCAGACCTTGGCTTCTGGCAGTGATGACAACACCATCAAACACTGGAATCTAGAGACAGGAACCGAAATCCACACCCTGATCGGCCATGATGGCGCTGTCAATAGCGTTAGTTTCAGCCGGGATGGCCAGATCTTGGCTTCTGGCAGTACTGACAAGACCATCAAACTCTGGAATCTAGAGACAGGCAAGGTAATCCGCACCCTGATCGGGCATACTAACATTGTCAATAGCGTTAGTTTCAGCCGGGATGGCCAGATCTTGGCTTCTGGCAGTACTGACAACACCATCAAACACTGGAATCTAGAGACAGGAACCGAAATCCACACCCTCATCGAGCATGATGGCGCTGTCAATAGCGTCAGTTTCAGCCGGGATGGCCAGACCTTGGCTTCTGGCAGTCTTGACAACACGATCAAACTCTTCAGGATCAAACTCTTCGGGAATCTAGACTTAAACTTAGACTCTTTAATGGCGAAGACTTGCGATTGGGTGCGCCATTATTTGGAGAATAATCCTAATGTCAGCGAGAGCGATAGGCAATTGTGCGACCATGTAAAGAAGTAGTTGCAAAAGATAAAAGTTTTTAACGCCGTAGCAGCTATTCGTCAAGTCCCTTGACCGTAGGTCACGCTACGCGAACGCGACCATTCAAAATTCAAAATTATGGCTCTTCTGTACTTGTTATGCTAAATCAACACTTTGGCAAAGGGAGCAGGGAGCAGGGACTGAGGCCGTGGGCCACGCGGGGCGCGTTCGGAGCAGGGGGAAGAGGCAGTATTCAGAATATTTTATTAGTTAACAAAACTCATAACCCTTACTGTGTAAGCTTTATGAGTTTTGTTAACTGGAAATTTAGCATAGCAGGTACTGAAGAACCAAAGAGGGATAATTGTTAATTGTTAATTAACGAACATCCTAGACTGATCAGTAGTAAACTGAACTCGATATTATCCATTCCTGTCCACTGGTGGAAATGTTTCAGTCCTAAAGCGAATCTTAACCTGACCAATGATGTCTGTACTCATAGTCACTGTTTGATTAGGAAAGGAAAAGGGCAATTATACAAGAATGATAAGGGTATCCCTGGAAAATAATATCATTTTCCAGGGATACCCTTTGCACTTTGTCTTTAATTCTTTACCTTTAATGCCTTAATCAGTAATAGACCTCGTGCGAGAATAAATATGAAATCAAAATCTATCCCTTTTGCCAATAGCCATGCATGCCTTTTGCCTTGTCAACAGCCACGGTTTATGAGACTTATGCAAGAGGTCTAATCTTGATCTCAGCCCATCCACTTGTGGTGCAGAGCATGATCACCAGCGGCGACAAAAACATCAAGGCGGTCAGGTCCCCAAGATGCTGCTGCTACCCCAGCAATGCTGTAACCACCTAGGTTTTTCCAATTTTTCCAGGCAGAACCATCCCAGGAACGGCAATAGACCTTGCCCATGGATCCAATCACGAAACAATCGAGCTGGTTGACTCCCCTGGACACAGCGGCTACACCATACTGACAGTAGCCTCCCAGTTTTTCCCATGGACTCCAAATCGAACCATTCCAGGTCTTGTAGTATAGAGCGCGATCGCGACCAATGGTAAAGATAGCGATATGGTTTGGACCCCAAGACACTGCTGCGGGTGCAGAAATAGAGTAGCCTCCTAAGTTTTCCCAGCCCCGCCAAGCCGAGCCATCCCACCACTTGTGGTAGACGGCGTGGTCAGTACCAATCACAAAAGTGTCAAGCCGGTTAGGTCCCCAGGAAGCAGCCGCTGGAGCATACAAGCAGTAGCCCTCTAGATTTTCCCAACCGCGCCAAGCCGAGCCATCCCACCACTTGCGGTACAGGGCATTATTGCTACCAACCACAAAGGTGTCAATGCGGTTATTTCCCCAAGAAACCGCTGCGGGTGCAGAAATAATGTAACCCCCTAAGTTTTCCCAGCCACGCCAAGCCGAGCCATCCCACCACTTGTGATACATAGCGTGGTCAGTACCAATCACAAAGGTGTCAATCCGATTAGGTCCCCAGGAAGCAGCCGCTGGACTATATAGGCCATAGCCGCCTAGATTTTCCCAGTCACTCCAGGTATCTTCACTGGGGCGAGGGGTGGGGGGAGTTTTGATTTTGTCAAAGGCTACCTTGGGCTGAATAATGCCAGCACCGGAATGCTGATCCCATCCCTGAGAACCAATATTTTTAGCAGTACTCTCCAGGAGTTTCTTAACCTCCTCCTGAGTTAGGCTCGGCTTGGCTTGCTTGAGCAAGGCTACTACTCCAGCAGCAATGGGTGTGGCAGCAGAGGTACCGTTATCACAGGGGAAGTAACCCCGGAAGTGGGTGATGGAACAGAAGTCAGGCTTTTGGGGGGACAAAGCCGCTGGTCCTTGGCTGCTATAGCCGACAAACTGTTCATTCTTGTTAACTGCGCCCACTGTCATCACTAG
Organism: Moorena sp. SIO1F2; assembly: GCF_010672755.1. Lineage (NCBI taxonomy): Bacteria > Bacillati > Cyanobacteriota > Cyanophyceae > Coleofasciculales > Coleofasciculaceae > Moorena > Moorena sp. SIO1F2. The sequence continues at coordinate 2,217 of NZ_JAAHFV010000050.1, read as the reverse complement.
GGGATGACCATTCGCGCCCCAGATACTTTTACCAGGACCGAAATCTGAGGCACAACGACCATCAGGACAGGTTCCACCACAGTTACCAGCGGCAAACAGAACTAGAATCCCTTCATTGATCGCTTCGACAACTTTGCGGGTGAAGGGATGGTTAGGATTTCTGGCATAAGTCTTATCCCACTGTTCCTGGTAAATTCCCCAGCTATTGGTGAGAATGTGGGGTGTGCCGTCAATTTTATACTGCTTGATTGCCCAATTGAACGCAGCCAGGGCGTTAGAGATAGCATTCCCTACTAGTGGAAAGTCATAGAGCTTGGCTTCTGGAGCCATACCCAACACATCTGTAGCGCACATATTGCCATGTTCGCCCCAGCTGCGAGCTTGAGTCCCCCATGCCACCGTGCGGTGGTAGCCGCCAATAACATTGGGAATCCGCTTGGAGGGTTCTCCGGGACGCACAGGACGACCAGCTGCTGTAATCCCGCCATCAACGACACCAACAACAATACCTTGACCTTTATAACCAGCAGCATGAATTTGATCAACGCCAAGATACTTGGCTACGTCCGCCATAGTTCCCTTAGCCGCCCCAGGGTTACAGTCACAAGAACCAATCGGACAGCTACCAAACCCTGCCATTGGTTCTACCATCGGATACTCTTGCTGTAGGGTGGTAGTGTTGAAGGGTTCGATCGGGGTGTCTGGCCAGACTTTGATGACATTAGGTTGGGCTTCGAGGGCAGCAATTTGGTTTTGAGCAACTTTGCCCTTGACAACAATTACCTCTTCATTAGAGGCTTGGAGCTGCATGGCCAGTTCCGGTGTCTCAGGATCCATCGATACTGGCTCGTAGTCATAATCGATTTGGAAGCTAGGAACCCTGAAACTTCCTGCCATGTATAAAAACACGTTAGCCCCTTGATCCTTAGGAGCTCGCATTTCTACCAGCACGTTCTCCATTTCACTATCTGGGGCAGATGAACTCATGGGCACTGCTGTGGGTATATTGCCTTGACTGGATACAGCATTCATGTCAAAGGATGACATCTGGTCATCAGCCATTTCCCCTAAGGACATGCCATTGGTAGTTGCTCCACCATTGGTCATACCTGGAACCATGGGTTCTTGGTTTTCTGTGTTTTCCATTCTGCTAATTTCTGATTATGTTTTATAATTGGCTCGATAGAGAGGAGTCTGTGTTGACTTTTGTTTCAGAATCAGGTTGATGTGAGTGTTTCTGAGCAATACAGTCAACTACCCATTGACCCTGAAGAATTCCAGATTTTTTTCCAAAGTTTTTGTAAAGGTGATATACTTCCGTTATAGCTCAGTTGCATTGCTTCAGTAGCTGCTGTGAAGAGCAATGGCTTAGTCAAGACACCTGGATCTTGTCCGATGGCTAAGCAGAGCACATCTAGATGGTAGGGTGGGGTAGTTCAGGATTTTGTAGTAAAATATAGGATATAAGGCTTAGGGCTACCAAATTTAACTTAAAATTAATTTAAACAGGGGCATTCAAGGTCAAGGAAAAACTTGAGAACAGGGAAGTTGAGAACAGAAAGTATTCCCCGTTTACCCTTTCCCGTTGCTTCCGATCACACGATAGCCTTGTCCTGGCTTAAGTGAATAACTGCCTGAGCTATAAATAAATTTAAAGGGATTCCTTTTCGTTAAACTCATCAACTCATGTCATGCAACAAGAAGCGGCAGCTGCTAAACCAATTCGTTCACTAGAAGATGCAATCGACAAGTGTCAGACCCTGGGTATGCGTCTGAGTCGTCAACGTCGCTTTATTCTAGAACTGTTATGGGAAGCTAAAGACCATCTGTCAGCGCGAGACATTTATGACCGATTGAATCAACAAGGTAAAGTTATTGGTCATACTTCTGTTTACCAGAATTTAGATGCCCTATCCAGTCAAGGTATTATTGAATGTATTGAGCGCTCGGATGGACGGTTGTACGGCAATATCAGCGATACTCATAGCCATGTCAATTGCCTGGATACAAACCAGATTCTTGATGTTTATGTAGAACTACCGGAAGACTTGCTCAAGCAAATTGAGGCACAAACTGGTGTAAAGATTACGGAATATCGGATTGATTTTTATGGTTACCGTCAGGAGGGATCACCTAACTCCCCGTCGGGTGGTTTGAGGGAGTAGGGAGTAGGGAGTAGGGAGTAGGGAGTAGGGAGTAGGGAGTAGGGAGTAGGGA
>NZ_JAAHFV010000005.1:0-57531 GCF_010672755.1 Moorena sp. SIO1F2 | reverse complement strand
TGAATTAAGAATTAAGAATTAAGAATTAAGAATTAAGAATTAAGAATTAAGAATTAAGAATTGGGAATTAAGAATTAAGAATGTAGAATGTAGAATGTAGAATGTAGAATGTAGAATGTAGAATGTAGAATGTAGAATGTAGAATGTAGAATGTAGAATGTAGAATGTAGAATGTAGAAGGCATAATTCTAAATTCCCAATTCTTAATTCTTAATTCTTAATTCTTAATTCTTAATTCCCAATTCCCAATTCCCAATTCCCAATTCTTAATTCTTAATTCTTAATTCTTAATTCCCAATTCTTAATTCTTAATTCTTAATTCTTAATTCTTAATTCTTAATTCAAAAATAAGTAAGCTGAGACCTAATGCTGATTAGATAACCATTTGTCTTTGATGCGTTGGATTTGTGCTTGAAACGGGGCTGCTTTTTCGGGATTTACCATGGCGATGAAGTTGGCGTAGCCTTGAATGGCTGCGATTACATTACTGGAGTTTCCCCAGTGTTTGCTGTCTGGACCGTCTTTTTCGATTTGATAGAGGGTAGCACGGAAGCGTTTTAATTGTTTTCTGGAAATATTGAGATGGTGGTTGACTACAATTCCTGTTACTTCTTGCTGTTGGGATTTGCGTAGGATTCGGGTCTTTTGTTGATTTATAGTAAACCCTTCGTGAGCTACTACGGAGCTGGTGCGTTTTAGGAGTTTACCGATAAAGCGGAGGCTCTCACCAGAGGCGGAGAAGGTAAGGTCATCGGCATAGCGGGTGTAAATAAAGCCTAAGTCTGTGGCTACTGTGGTTAGTCGGTGGTCTAAACGACGGCACAATATGTTGGTAATGGCTGGTGAAGCGGGGGACCCTTGGGGGAGGTGGCGATCGCTTGTGGCTACGTAGTAGGTTTTGCTATCTAGTTCGACTTCTTCAATGTCGGCTTCTGTACATAGTAATCCAAATACTGTTGCTGCTGCTTCTGAATAACCGAATGACCGGAAAAGTCCTTTGACTCGTGGGTAGGAAATGGATGGGAAGAAATTTTTTAGGTCAATGTTGATAATGACATCAGCACCAACATGAGGCTGGGCGTTGGTTACTATGGAGCGATCGCGTCGAAAGCCGTGAGCGGCATTGTCTAGTTCTAGTTTTTCTAGTATGTTGCTGAGAATCCAGTGTTGTGCTTGTTTTAGTTTTGGTTTGGGTGCGGAAATTAATCGCTCTCCACCGGTTTTTTTGGGAATCTTGAAACGAATGTAGTGAGATATGGTGGCGGTTTTGCGATTAAATGCGAGAAAGCGTAGCTGTCCTAGGGCAATCCCCATGGCTTGAGCAATGTCTTGGGCTGTGCTAAGCAGGGGTAATTTATAGGTTTGTAATCGTATGCGATCGCTTTCGGTATGGTTTAGACCTGGGGATACTTGCTCACCGAGATAGAGTATTTCCTGTTGCTGGCGTATAGCCCACGCTTGGGCACGTTCGAGCCGTTGTTGTTCCCGTCTTTCTTTGGTTTCCTGACGCTTACGCCTGGACTCTGCTAACCGTTCTTTTAGCAAGCGCTTACGGAGTGCTTGTTCGTTTTGTAGTTTCTTACTTTCTTGACGCAGTTGGGCTAGTTCTCGCTGGAGTTCTCCCCGCCGTCGAATTTCATCAGCTGGATCTTCTGGCATCTCACCTTCTGCTGGCCAAAATCCGTAGCGAATCATTTCTTCGAGGACGAATTCTTCTTTTCCAATTTGGCGGATGCGATCGTAGAGTTCCTGACGGGTACGGGGTTGGTCTGACATGGGTTTTTATAGCAGTTTGCAATTGGGTAAGGTACAAATTCTTGGGTTTTAGGGAGCAGGGAGCAGGGAGTAGGTAAGAAAGAAGAGGGAAGTCGGAAGATGGAAAAAATCCTGTGTACCTCATAGCTAGGAAAAAGGCTATAGTTTTTAAGGTTAGTTGAAGGTTATTTGTGATACCATTAATGATTAGCTCTATACAAAAAAATCACGCCTACTCCGGTTGGTTACCCCTTCGTAAACTCCCTCGGACTAGACTGCTCAACTCAAGCGGGCTCGGGTGCTATCGCTAATTAGTTTTAAGAAAACGAAACCGTAATAGCGATAGCACCCGATAGCCCGCACAGTCACGAGCAGGCTAGTGATGCGTGGTTGAACTTATCGCAGGGACGGCGATCCACCGCCCAGATTGCAAGGCTGTTTACCAACTGATGGAATGGACGTGATTTATTGAAACTGACGAGCGTGCTGCATCCGCAACGCCAGAATGTGTTCACAAGGACCTTTGTACAGCTTATTTTGCTGATACCAATTACAGGTACACTCTGCTGCTATTATACGTTCATCACGATCAATTGTCAAAACGGGATTATAGGTTTTGCTTTTATCTGTGACATTTCCCTGTAGCTGGAGTGTACCTCCAGCGTCTTTTACTGAGGTTACTTGTACGGCATTGTTACTTAAGAAGCGGGTTGCTGTTTCTTCTCGCTGATTGGCAAACCGTAACCGTTCCATGGGTAAGGGCTCTCGGGAGAGTTCCCGGACTCGATATACTTGCTTGTTTAAGTCGTAAATGGCTCGTCCGGCTTGGGTGTAAGCTCCTAAGGCACCTAGGACAGCAGTAGGACTTAGGTCTAACCGCTGGGCGAGACTATCGGGACTTTCTACCCAGTTTTCTCTGAGTGCGTCAAAAATGAGTTGTTGGGTCCACTGGTCTACATCTGCACGGGGTGCCATTAAGTCAAAGTTCCCAGCTTGGGACCAATCGTTAGCTGTCCATCCTGATAAGCCGAGGGTAAAGGACATATCCCCTAGGTCAGCTACATAAAAGGATGGCATGCCGGTTCCGAGTAGGTGAATGGTAAATTTGTTGGCAATGGGGATAAGACGTTCTAGGATGTGGAGGCGGCGGCGTCCCCACACTCGGATGACCTGTTCTGATGAACCTTGATAGGGCGATCGCGAACAGACTACTTCGATGTTCCAAGGCTCAAATACTATTCGCACGGGTTCTCCTGGTTTGAGATGGTAACGCATTCCCCGTGGGCCAGTTTTTTCTTTGTGGCGACGCAACACAAAACAGATATTGTGAATATCCATGGGCTGCAAGTCAAAGGTGGTGGCGGGTAAGGCCATGGCGGAACTGACTTGTAGAAATCCTCTTACCCAACTGTCTGGTAGGTCAATTTTGACTTCTTTAAATGCTGCTTCATGGGTGGTTTTTACTTCAAAACCGGAGGGGTCAATTTCAAATTGGGTTGTCTTGTAACTGCGGATTTTTTGAAATTCGTTGTACAGGGCGGCGGAGTAGTCTATGTTTGTTGTACCGCAGGCGAATTCACTGATAGTTTTAAAGACTTCGTAGCTGGCTCCTAGTCGCCCATAACTAGATTCATCTTGGCTGAAACATTCAAAGAAGACTTCATCGGGATGAACGGTAATTACTGGATCGAGGACAAACCAGGCATCACGGTCTTTCTGATAGAGGTAATTGTAGTACTGCTGTCTGGCTTTATAAAATGTGGATAATCGTTGAGATCTGTTCTGATTTAATTGATTTAGTTCTGCTTGTAAGGGTTGAATTTTATTGGCGAGGTCTTGGCGTTGTGCGGCTATGATTTGCCAGTCTTGTTGGTCTTGGTTAGCACGCCATTGTTTATACTCAGTTCTGTCTTTGGGTTTGAAGCGTAAATCGGAAACTACTACGTCATGTAGGGCGCTGATGGCTTCTCGAAAGGCTACATTTTTCCCTAATTCACCAATGAAGTAGGTGGGAGGACGCTTGGTGTCTGGGGAGAAGGACATTTGGGTGCTGCTGCCGCGATCGCTAACTGCTGTACTATTTTTATAGGCGTAGTTAAATTCCATGGTTTTTAGGGGATTGAAGTATTTTTTAAATTGTTAAGGAGGGAATTTAGAATTTAGAATTTAGAATTTAGAATTTAGAATTTAGAATTTAGAATTGGGAGTCGGGAATCGGGAATCGGGAATCGGGAATCGGGAATCGGGAATCGGGAATCGGGAATCGGGAATCGGGAATCGGGAAGTTAGAAGTTAGAAGTCAGAAGTCAGAAGTTAGAATCGGTAATCGGTAATCGGTAAAATTATGAAATAGATAATGGAAATAGATAATAATAGTTTTTGGTGTTATACTAAATCAGTATTTTGTTTCATGAGCTATCAGGATATATTTGAAAATGTTATAGGGTTTCTCCTACTATCCCTACTCCCTATTCCCTACTCCCTACTCCCTACTCCCTGTTCCCTGTTCCCTATTCCCTAAAATACACAACTTTTAAATCCCTAAACTCCCTACACTCCTCTTACTTCGGATACTGGTTTAACGTTGATGGGAAGAGGAAGATTAGGATAGTTTTGGTGAATTTGAAGCATAATCTGAATTGAACGGGCTTTATCACCAATAGCCATTGTGATGGATTGTCGTGTTAATATTTCTGCTACTATTTTAGCAGCTGCTTGGCTTTTTTGGGCTTCAGCTTCTAGAAATGCAAACACGCGCTGTTTAGCAATTCGTCCGCGATTAACCCGAGACAAAATACTGATAAAGTATGGAATTAAGTCTTGCAAACGGTCGGGATTATCTAGGGCATACTGTTCTAGATAGTTAGTGGCAAATAGCTGCATGTCTTGACTGGGATGTTCACTAAATTTGAGGAGATAATCTTGACCATAACTCTGCTGAAAGGTACGTAGGACTAAATCCCGCCCAAATTGACGAACATCATCCCGAGTACTGTCACAAATACTTACCATGACTTCAGGGGTCCAGTCTTGTTCGGTAATTTGTTGGCTAAAGAGTTTGGTAGCAAATTCTCGGGAATCCTGCCATTTTGCTTCTAGTAATCGCACTGCGGCTAACATGTCTTGAGAATTGCTACGGATACGGTTGATGATTTGCTCAATCATTGTCCAAGCGGCTTGACGGACGGATAGGATTTCATGATTGGCTAGTTTGACAATGTCAGGAGTTTCTAATTCTAATACCCAAGTGGTATAGTTAGCTTGGAGTACTAATCCTGCTAATTCTTGAGCGGCTGATGATTTGGCTTGGAGAAGTTCCATCGCGTTGTCTTTGGGAATCCTAGTCATCCAGCTGGGTAAGTCTTCTCGTAGCAGTTGGACTAAATCTTGGTGAACACCTTGATGTCTTTCTGGTAGCTGCAATAGGGTAATGATTTCTGTGGCTAGCTGAGTGACAAATTCTGGATATAATTGTCCTAAGCGCTGAATTACTGGACGAATACCTTGACGCAAGTGTGGTTGTTGATTGGTTGCGATCGCTAATACTAAGTCGTAGTCTTGTAGCAACCGTTGATCGGGAAGTTGACCGAAAATCTGAACCCCAATCCCTTGCACTGACTGATGGGAAGCGTTGAGGAGTGATTCAATTAATTTGGGTGGTAAGTCAGCGGCAGGAGTTTCGTGATTGAATAGGATTCTTGCTCCCAATTCTTGGATTTCTGGCATGGGGTGTTGGAGGAGATCTAGTATTACTCCCATACCCAATGTCCTGAGTTGGGGGGTAAAACCTAGAAGCAGGGTTTGAGCAGTGTCTTTGGCGATATCGGTTTGAGTTGGTTCTAGTTCGAGTACTGCTACAATAACTCGCCCGATTAATACTTTGGCTGTTGCTTCACTTATTATTGATTGAGTCAGTAACTGACGGGCAAAGGTACGGGTATCGGAGTGTTGACTGATGACTAACGGGATGATCAGGTTGCTAGCCGTGATCAAATGAGTTGGTATTGCTTGTATCCACTGATGGGCTTGAGTACGAGCTGGTGGAAACTGGCAGTTGGCTAAGGCAAGTAATAAGTCTAGGTTAGGATTGTCGGGATTATCGGAATTATATTTTTGTGTTGCTAGTTCAAAGCCGAGTTGAGCCGTTACTGGGTAGGGTTTGTTAACTAGTGTGATTACAGTATCTGTATCGATTTGATTACAGAATGACTGACATACCCTTAAGGCTTTGGCGGCAAACTGATGAACTTGATGACAATCGCTTTCTAATAGTAACTGTAGCAGTGCGTCTGGATGTTGCTCCCAAAGTTTAGGAAAGGCTTCTTCTCGGACATCTGGCTCTGGATCACCAGGTTTGTAGTTGTCTCGACAACGCCATGCCTGGCTGTTGGGCATTAATTGGTAACGGGGACTATTGGTATAGAGAATATGGTTAAAGGTTAAGTAACCAGCATAGCTGTCCCAGTTGCGAGTGTAGCTGGTGCGAGTCCAGTTGGAGTAGTTCCAGCGATACAAGGTTGATGTTCTGGCGGGCACCCCATCAGAATCAGAATATTGGAGTAGTATCTCTAGGGCTAGATTTACATAATTGCCATCGCATTCTTCACCCAATTTCCTGAGAGTCCGCCATACCCGCCGCCGTAGATAGTCACGAGTAACGTTGCTGTAAGCGCGTTTAGCATCAGGACTACCGAGGTAATGGGAACGGGGAATATATTTGCGGCTATTTCTGTCCCAGTAATATTTATGCCAATAAGACTGACGAAACATTGGTCCCTCGGTGTCTAGGCGGTAGGCGATAATGCCAAATACTTGGGCATCTTGTCGATATTCGGCAATCTTGAATATGTGGCGAATGGCTTTGAAGTAGTTGGGGCGTAGGGGAGCAGTGCGTAATAGGTTTAGTAGTGCTGGGCGCACTTGAGCATTATTAATTTGATATAGGGTATCGAGGACACCAAAACGAGTATAGTCGTTACTGTCTAGATAGGTAAGTAGGGCATTAGAGAACTCAGCAGGATTATCGGTTTCGATATGGGATTGCAATTCGGCAGGCAATTGCTCTATCTGTTGAGAGCGCAACCGTTCTTGAGTTGATTGATCACAGAGTTTCATCCAGGCTTCCCAAGCAATCCCCTTGACAAAGTCTGGAGTTGAAGGGGTTTCATACAAGCGTTGGAGGTGAGGAATTACATGCTGATCACCACACCATCCCAAAGCCCAAGCAATGCAGTAGTCTTTTAAGGGTTGATCAGTGCCAATCAGAGGGATAATTAAGGGCGTAGCTTCACGAATTTTCAATTCTCCAGCCCGCCAGATCGCTCGGGTTTGGGACCATTTACTAGAGCCTTTACTACTATCTGGATTTGCGTTCGGCTCTGCCGTGCCAAAAGCGATCGCGTTGAGAATGGCTTGATGGCGTGGGTCCTTGGTAACTACGTTACTAGTAGTTAAGTTACTGCTATTTAAGTCATTAACCTCTTGTTGAGTTTGACTACTTGATGGCTCAGTTACATCTTGATAGCCTTTCTTGAGTTTTGAGCCCACTAACTGATCAAACACTTGTTGTGCTTTAGCCAAAGCTACCGGCTGAGCAGTTTTTGAACTTTCTTTCAAGGTCTTGCCACGGCGTCCATAGCGGAAGTTAACGATATACTGATCGTTACCGAGATCACACAGATCGACTTCGTAGATTTTATCTGAGTTATCAGCTTGATAATGGAGCGTAGTGCGTTTGATCAGTTTCATAAGACATCAGGGAAAACCCAGTTAGAAGTAGAAACGCCTGTCATTACCACGATATTAAAAAAATTATCTAGTCGCTCTCGTTCCCCAATCCTAAAGCTATCGTAAATAGAAGCACGGTAAGCCCAGCCTAACCGAAAGGATTAAGACTTGCCCATTGCTGCCTAGCTTAATTGTGATGTAGCCGATAGATTAATGAGCAATTTTCCAGACTTATCCAGTCACGATTTCAAAGTGATCAGGGAATTGGGTCATAATCGCGCTGGTGGGAGAGTGACCTACCTAGCCCGAAACCAGGTCAATCACCAATTGGTAGTGATCAAGCAGTTTCAGTTTGCTCAACGCAACAGTAACTGGTCAGACTATGAGACCATAGAAGGGGAAATTCAAGTGTTGCGGGGACTGAATCATCCCGGTATCCCCCGTTACTTAGGGTCATTCCAAACCACTAGGGGCTGTTGTCTGGTACAGGAATACAAACATGCTCCTTCCCTGGCTGTACTTCGTAGTTTTGACCCGGAGGAGATTAAGCAAATCGCGGTTGGGTTACTCAACATTCTGGTTTACCTACAACATCGGATTCCTCCGATCATTCATCGAGATATCAAACCAGAAAATATCTTAGTAGATGAGACGATCAATGTTTTTTTGGTAGACTTCGGCTTAGCTCGGATTGGTGATAGTGAACTAGCGGTGAGTAGTGTAGCCAAAGGCACTATCGGGTTTATGGCTCCGGAACAGTTATTTGATAAAGCCCTAAGTAAAGCGTCAGACTTATATGGCTTAGGAGCGACCTTGATTTGTTTACTAACTGGTACTCGATCTACTACCATTAATACCTTAATTGATGAAGACTATTGTCTAAATTTTCAGCATCGTCTACCTCAAGTAAGTTTGGGTTGGCTGCAGTGGCTGCAAAGAATGGTAGAGCTGAAACCTAAAGACCGTTTTCCTGATGCTGAAACGGCTTTAGAAGCTCTTAAGCCAATTTACGTTATCCGGATTCCAGAGGCAAAACTCTCCCAACCGTATCTAGAGTTGAGGGCTAAAAAATTAGGGGAAAAACTGACAAAAACTATTACAATTTGTAACACAGTTCCAGACACAGCCTTAGAAAGCCGCTGGCAAATTGCTCCCCATGTCAGTGACCCACCCCACACTCCCTATTTCCATGACTGGATTCGATTGGACACAGCTGATGTTAATGGTAATCAAGGGTTGTGCCAAATTACTATAGATACCAGTAAGCTGATGGCAGACCAAACCTATGAGCGAGAGGTATTAATTCACACTAATGCTGAACAGTCAACTCAGGTTTTACCGCTGAAAATTCATACTGCTCCGGTACCAATTGCCACGAAAAAACTTCCCTATCTATCCCTAGCGCTATTGATTTGCTTAGCTACTACAGCTACGTGGGTAGAAACTACGGCTTGGGAGGGAATTGTGAGTAACAGTGGCACAATCGGGATTGCGATCGCTACTTTTGTCTCAGTCTTGGTGGCAATGCTGGGATTGACTGCGGCTGTGACATCTGGGGTGATATCGAAACTGGTAGCAAGACTCAGAGCCAGGTTTAGTATTCCGTTAAAGGCTATGGATACCGTAGCAGCAGTGTTTTTTGCTGGAGTAGCAGCCCTGTTGGTAGCTGGATTTGGTGCCAAGTTTCGCGCTACCGATAGCGCAATTGCTACCTTTGCAGCAGTGGATGCGGTAGTGTTTATGGCAGCCTTTGAAGGGGAAGGAGTCGCTCAAAGCTGCCGAAAGCGTGGGTTTAGTAAAATCTTAGCCCTAGGAGTGCCTGTGTTATCGGTAGCCTTGGGCATTAGTTTAGGTATCGGTTTAAAGCTGGGATTTTTAAATGTGTTGGTAATGATAGCCATTTTAGTGACAGCAGTTCCCTTAGCTGTGATAATTCTCTATCCACCATTAGAGCGTCTGCGGCAAGTCAAAACCTATCGGAAATTAGAGAGAAATTTGATCAAGCCTTAGAAGGTATTTATTTGCAGGAGCGATCAGCCTACTGCTTCCACTCAATTTTTTGTGATTGCAACAAAATAATAGATCTGGACGACCTTTTATTTTTGGAACTATGCTGTAAGGACAACTGTTAACAATTTTTCATAAAAATTAATAATTAATAGTCAACCACGCAAAACGCTATTATATTTTTTGATATTTAATTAGGTAATTTATTATTACCTATTACCCATTATAAAAAAGCGCTGAGCTATTTTGCTTAGTGATTAACAAAACTTGGTATATTATAAAATTTTGTAATTTTATAGGTGTTTAATAGTTTGGCTTTGGAGTAACAGGTTTTATTAATGTAGAACTCCCCTAGCAGCTGATCGGCCTTTGATGATTTCAAACATGCTGTATCAGCACGCTCTGCACTCACGACTTATCGAATTTTTCACAGGCTGAGAATAGACTGATTCATGATTACCATAGATCATTAATCGTTCTCACTTCTGTCTGGGTGTCGTTTATTCAATTTAAAATCACTAGACGTGCAGCCAACTGTAAATAAATGTACCAAACCAGGTAGACAGGAGAGCAATTTTTAGGGCAAGATTATTTAGTTCAGAATATTGTCAAATGTCTGTTGTTTCTACGGTCAGGGTTATTGTGCCCGGTACTACCGCTAATCTAGGACCAGGTTTCGATTGCATAGGCGCAGCGCTAACTGTGTATAACCAGTTTAAAGTCACTCGCCTGGAGTCGGTAAATTCTGGATCAGTCAAGCTTAAGATTGATGTTACTGGTGTGGAAGCCAACAAGGTGAGTAGAGATGAGAGTAATCTTGTCTATCGAGCGTTTGTGACCTTATATGAGCGTCTGGGAAAAACTCCGCCTCCGGTACACCTAGAGATTGATTTGGGGGTGCCTTTGGCACGAGGATTGGGGAGTTCGGCCACAGCGATTGTTGGAGGATTGATTGCTGCAAATCAGTTAGCGGGTAAACCTCTTTCTCATCAGGAGGTAATGGAGTTAGCGATCGCAATTGAGGGGCATCCTGATAATGTGGTTCCAGCGCTTTTGGGGGGATGTCGTTTGACCGGTCGAGGTTTGGCGATGAAACCCCAAAGACCCCAAAGACCCGAAGCAAAAGAACAGGATTGGGTAGTTTGTGATGTTGCTTGGTCTTCTGATCTGGTTCCGGTGGTGGCAATTCCAGATTTCGAGCTTTCAACACAGGAGGCACGGCAGGTGTTGCCTGATAGCTACAGCCGTGCTGATGCAGTGTTGAATGTGGCCAGTTTGGGGTTGTTGTTGCGGGGTTTGGAGTCTGGTAAGGGGGATTGGTTACGGGTCGGTTTGCAAGACAGGATACATCAGCCTTATCGCCAAAAGCTGATTCCTGGTTATGACGCTGTGGAGGCGGCAGCTTTGGATGCTGGAGCCTATGGCATGGTGATTAGTGGGGCTGGTCCTACTTTGTTGGCCTTGGTGAGTGAGTCCCAAGCACCAGCGGTTCAGGAGGCCATGGCGGTAGCTTGGACCGATGCCGGGATTGAGGCTCAAGTGCGATCGCTTTCTCTAGATTCCCACGGCACCAAGATTGCTCTGGAATTGATTAGCTAATACCACATCCGATAGTATGACCCCCTGCTGGTTATAGTTGGTAATTGCTTCTGATTACCCAAAATCTTCCATATAGCATAATGCTTCTGGGTTTGACCCACCTTAACCTAAATTTTTAATAATTCTTTACTTTTTTGGTAGCAATTGTTACCAAAAAATTTTTTTTGTGTTTTTTTGGCAAATACCCTTTGCAATTCTTAACTTTAGTTAATATACTGAAACTAGAAGCCAATAGGTATTTATTCTTAGCTATGGTCTCCGTAAATTTTCCTTGGATAACGACGATTATTCTGCTGCCCCTAGTGGCATCTCTGCTGATTCCGATCATTCCCAGCAAGTGGCTGAGGATGATTCGTTGGTATGCCCTAGGTGTAGCCCTTCTGGATTTTGTCCTAATGATCTATGGGTTTTGGCATCATTACGATTTCCGAAACTCCGATTTTCAGCTCAGGGAAAGTTATACGTGGATACCCCAGCTTGGCATTAGTTGGTCTGTAGCAGTCGATGGCTTATCGATGCCTCTGATTGTGTTAAGTGGCTTAGTCACTACCTTAGCTATTGTTGCGGCTTGGAAGATTAACCATAAACCGCGTTTGTTTTACTGCTTGATGCTGTTCATGTATAGCGCCCAGATCGGGGTGTTTGCAGCTCAAGATTTAGTGTTGTTTTTCCTAATGTGGGAATTAGAGTTGCTGCCAGTGTACTTGCTCATTTCTATATGGGGAGGAAAACAACGCTTCTACGCCGCAACCAAATTTATTCTTTACACAGCAGCAGGTTCAGTTTTTATCCTGGTCGCCGCGCTAATGATGGCGTTTGCTGGAGATACAGTCACCTTTGACATGCAAACCCTAGGGAATCGGAATTACCCGATAGCTTTGGAACTAGTAGCTTATGCGGGTTTCTTAATTGCCTATGGTGTCAAGTTGCCGATTTTTCCGCTACATACTTGGTTACCAGATGCACACAGCCAAGCTTCTGCTCCAGTCTCGATGATATTAGCTGGGGTCTTATTGAAAATGGGTGGGTATGGACTGATGCGCATGAATCTAGAAATGCTTCCTCATGCCCATACTTACTTCGCACCAGTGCTAGCAGTATTAGGTGTGGTCAATATTATCTACGGTGCTTTGCTTGCTTTTAGCCAAGACAATCTCAAACGACGACTAGCTTACTCATCAATTTCCCACATGGGTTTTGTGTTGATTGGCATTGCTTCGTTCACTGAATTAGGAATGAATGGAGCTATCTTACAGATGCTTTCCCATGGGTTAATCGCTGCTGCCTTATTCTTCCTATCTGGTGTCACCTACGAACGTACTCATACGCTAGCGATGGCGAAAATGGGAGGAATGGCGAAAGAAATGCCCAAAGCATTTGCCCTCTTCACTGCTGGTTCCATGGCATCCCTAGCCTTACCAGGAATGAGTGGTTTTGTGGGTGAGTTGTCGGTGTTTCTTGGAGTCACCACTAGCAGTGTCTACAGCTCATCTTTCAAAGTCGTCATCGTTTTCTTAGCTGCAGTGGGATTAATCCTAACTCCGATTTATCTGCTTTCACTGCTCAGACAGGTATTTTTCGGTAAAAATAACTCTGGATTAGTTATTGAGAAATACTTAGGGGATGCCAAGCCTCGCGAAATTTTCGTTACCGCTTGTCTGTTAATCCCTATTATTGGCATCGGTCTTTATCCGAAGCTAGTCACTCAAACCTATGATGTGAAAACTGTAGCGGTTGCTGCTCAAATGCGCCAATCCTTACCAGTGATTGTTCAAGAGGAATCACCTCTATACTCTGGTACCTTCACACCGCCACAGTTACCTAACACC
Organism: Moorena sp. SIO1F2; assembly: GCF_010672755.1. Taxonomy (NCBI): domain Bacteria; kingdom Bacillati; phylum Cyanobacteriota; class Cyanophyceae; order Coleofasciculales; family Coleofasciculaceae; genus Moorena; species Moorena sp. SIO1F2. The sequence goes on along the minus strand of NZ_JAAHFV010000005.1, from coordinate 44,614 downwards.
AATCCTCAAGCTATTCTTGGTGTTACCAAGTACTGAGTACTTGCTGTTTCCGATTAGCGGGAGTTAAACAAAAAGAATGCCCCAAAACAGGAGCATCCCACTTTGGAAGAAACATACCGCAAATAGCTGTATCATCGTGATTATACCGCCGACATAAAAATATATAGTTACCAAAATGGGATGCTCCCAACAAAATGGGAGCATCTTACTGTTTTGATGAAAAGCCCGAGTGGGAGAAATATCCTGTTCCGTTGCTGAATCAATTTTTTATAGCAGCTGTTGTCGGATTGAGTTGACATAAATGATTAATTGCAGCAATTACCGCTTCATCCTTAGTATTTCCACCACAAGCGGCAAGCACTTGACGCAAAGCTGTTTTAGCTGATATACGTTTTTCTGAATCTACGACTACCATATTATGGAAAATTTTAGCTGTCATGATGCTACTTTATATCATCCTAGATTGTTGAGTTTTTATTGACTATATTTTTTTAAAATTGTTACATTGTTTCTGGTAAAATCCCAATAATTTTAAACAAAAATCCTACTATGTCTAGCAGCGTTTTACAGTCCGTAACCTCTCAAACTAAGCCAGTGGAAAAACTGGCAGCAGGTGGGTCTGATCCAGAAGTCTTTGACTGGCAAGAAGTTTGGTATCCTGTTTCTTACGTCGATGATTTAAACAAATCCCAGCCTACTCGCTTCACTTTGTTAGAGCAGGATATTGTCCTCTGGTGGGACAAGCATGAACAGATGTGGCGAGCCTTTTTCGATCAATGTCCACACCGTTTGGCTCCACTGTCTGAAGGTAGAATTAATCAGGATGGACAGCTAGAATGTCCCTATCATGGCTGGGCTTTTTCCGGAACAGGCCAGTGTGAAGTCATTCCACAGCAACAAGAAAGGGGAAAGGCTGAAATTTCCCAACGTGCCTGTGTCAAATCACTACCGACTACAATTGCTCAAGGGTTGTTATTTGTTTATCCTGGACAAGCTGAAAATGCGGCTCAAACTAAGGTTCCTATTGTTGATGCCTTAGAAGAAGACCCGGACGGTTGGGTTTGCTTGAATACGTTTCGGGATTTGCCTTATGATGCCCTAACATTGATGGAAAATGTACTCGACCCCAGTCATATTCCTTACACCCACCACCGCAGTGTCGGTAACCGCGCTAATGTATCTCCTGTGGAATTGGAGGTTGTAGAATCCGGAAAGTGGGGATTTAAAGGGGTTTGGGCAGAAGGTCCCCGTAAAGGAACCCTAGGACGACAGGATACTACCTTTATTGCTCCTGGACTGATGTGGCATGACCTCACCTCCAAGCAGTTTGGCAGGACACTAACAGTTGTGTACGCGACTCCGATTCGCAAGGGGGAGTGTCGGCTATTTGCCCGCTTTCCTTTTAAGTTTTCCTCCAAATTACTAGGGTTATTTCTGAAACTAACTCCTCGGTGGTATTCCCATATTGGGCAAAATAATGTTTTGGAAGATGATCAGATTTTCTTGCATTACCAAGAAAGATATCTCGAAGAAAAAGGGGGTAGTGGTAATTTTAATAAAGCGTTTTACTTACCAACTAAAGCCGACCTATTTGTATTCCAGTTGCGTTTTTGGGTGAATCAATATAGTATTGACCCATTTCCAGGAAAAACTCTACCACCATCACTACCCAAAGAAGTTCTCTTAGAAAGGTATCATTCCCACACGGAAAAATGCGCGAGTTGTCGTGGGGCTTTAGCTAACTTGCAACGGTTAAGGCTGGGATTAGCTGTAGGGACTGCACTGGTTTGGGTATTGCTTCCGTTACTGGTATTGCTCCACCCTGAGGTATCTATTGTTACTGTTATTATTTTGACTGTAGCTTTTTTAATGAGTGGGGGAGTTTGGTTGCTTTTGGGTAAGTTGGAGCGACAATTTTATCAAGGAAGGGAAATTCCACCCCGTAATTGGCCAGAGAAAGTTGACAAGGAGGCGAAGCCTAGATGAATGTGACTCTTACCATTAATGGTGAACAGCACATCCTCACCATTGAACCCCGTGTAACACTCCTAGATGCTCTGCGTGAATATTTGGGATTAGTCGGGAGTAAAAAGGGGTGCGATCATGGACAATGTGGAGCCTGTACTGTTTTAATTGATGGTCAGCGAGTTTATTCCTGTCTCACTTTGGCAGTCATGCAAGAAGGTAAGGAAATTGTTACCGTTGAAGGTTTGGCAACAGGGGATACTCTCCATCCGGTGCAGGAGGCATTTATTGACAATGATGGCTTCCAATGCGGCTATTGTACCCCAGGGCAAATTTGCGCTTCTGTGGCTCTTGTGGAGGAAGTTAAACGGGGTTGTGTTAGCGCGGTGACACCAGATTTGCATAGTCCTCCACAACTAGCTGAACTCTCCGAGGCGGAAATCAAGGAACGACTGAGTGGGAATCTCTGCCGATGCAGTGCTTACAATGGTATTGTGGCAGCCGTACAGCAGGTAATTGGACAAAAACCACCTTCTCCTGTGGCAGCGGTGATGGTCAGTGAATATGGAAATAACAAAGGATCATGAATAACTTCACCTATACCCGTGCCACTTCCTTGTCAGATGCCGTGAACCAGGCAGTTGCTGACCAACACTCCATGTTTATTGCTGGTGGAACGAATTTAGTTGACCGTCTGAAAGTATTCTTAGATCAGCCATCGCAACTGATTGATATCTCTCGGTTACAGATGCATAACATTGAACCGATGGCTGATGGTAGTCTGCGTCTGGGAGCGCTAGTTAGTAATACCGCAGTGGCAGACAATAGTGATATTCGCCGCAACTATCCCATGTTAGCTAGGGCAATTATATCTGGCGCATCTCAGCAAATTCGCAACATGGCTACAGTGGGGGGAAACCTGCTGCAACGTACCCGTTGTCCCTATTATTACGATACCGCCTTTCCTTGTAATAAACGGCAACCAGGGACAGGCTGCCCCGCAATCACGGGAATTAACCGTACTCATGCCATCCTTGGGGCCAGCGAGCAGTGTGTAGCAGTACACCCGTCAGATATGTGTGTTGCCCTAGCTGCATTGGATGCGGTGGTGGAAGTAGCAAGTCCCCAAGGGCAAAGGGAGATACCGTTTACAGATTTCCACCGTCTACCAGGAAATAGACCCGAGCAAGACACCAATTTAGAACCAGGGGAGTTAATTACCGCTGTGATTCTGCCGACCTTATCCTTTGGGAAATCTGGGGTTTATTTGAAAATACGCGATCGCGCTTCCTATTCCTTTGCTTTAATTTCTGTGGCGGCGGCGGTAAACTTGCAAGGGGAGCAAATCCAAGCTGCACGCTTGGCAATGGGTGGGGTAGCACACAAGCCTTGGCGAGCAACAGCAGCAGAAGAGTTTTTGATTGGTAAGTCGGCGGATGTAGCAACATTTACCGAGGCTGCAGAAATTGCCTTGGACTTAGCCAAACCTTTAACTCACAACGGTTATAAAGTCGAACTGGCAAAACGGGCGATTCGTCGCGCCCTCATGGTTTCTGCTCAAGGAGGAGGGGTAGCATGAATCAAGTAACTAGTACTAGTATTAACCGCAAGGATGGACGAGCAAAGGTTACAGGGACAGCAACCTACGCTGCTGAACATCAAATTCCCGGTTTAGTTCATGGTTATCTGGTGACTGCTAATATTGCTCATGGGCAGATTAAAAGTATTGATACCCAAGCAGCAGCAACAGCACCAGGGGTAATTGCAGTTTTCACCCATAAAAACCCGCCGACTGTATCTAAACCAGCTAACGATTTTTTAACCTCGAAAATCTACGAAGCACGACTACCGTTATCAGATGACCAAATTTACTACGCAGGACAGATTATTGGTTTGGTAGTCGCAGATACCTTTGAACGGGCACGTCACGCTGCTCATTTAGTTAAGGTAGAATACGTCACCCAAGAACCAATTGTAGAAACCAGCAAAGCTACCTTTAACGAAGCTCCACCCATGCTTGGGCAACAGATGACCTTTGAGAAGGGGAATGTTGCTGCTGGGGACTTTGCCAGTGCCATGGCAGGTGTAGGAGCCGAGATTACAGCAACATACACAACTTCCACTGAACTACACGCAGCGATGGAACCCCATGCTATCATTGCTCACTGGCAAGATGCAGACACCCTGACTGTCTACGAACCATCCCAGTGGGTAATCGGTAGTCAGCGTACCTATGCAGACCTGTTTGGACTTGCCCCAGAAAAAGTCCGTATTATCACACCTTTTATTGGTGGAGCCTTTGGTTCTAAAGCCTTCCCTTGGCCCCATGCCATTCTTGGTGCAGCAGCAGCCCGTCAACTGCAACGTCCCCTGAAAGTTGTTCTCAGCCGTCGGCAAATGACCGCCAACACCGGACACCGGTCTGAAACGGAACAAACGATTCGTTTAGGGGCAAATGCTGATGGTAGCTTGATGGCCATAGACCATGGGGTTAAATCCTGTACCTCACCAGTTGAGATTTTTACTGAACCTTGTACAGGCATCACACCAGTTATGTACGCTGCACCCAATCTGCGAACCCGTCAGGAATTGGCGGTGATGAACGTTGGGACACCCGCATTCATGCGTGCCCCAGGGGAAAATCCGGGGTTATGGGCACTAGAATCAGCCATGGATGAATTGGCGTGGGAGTTAAAAATCGACCCAGTGGAACTGCGGTTAAAAAATGAAACTAAGGAACACCAGCGCCAGGGTTTACCGTTCTCTGCCAAGGATTTCGCAGAATGTTTGCGGCTGGGTGCGCAACAATTTGGGTGGCAAGATCGACCAAAACAGGTGCGCTCCCTCACCCGTGATGGTAAGCTAATTGGTTGGGGCATGGCGGCATCAACCTTCCCCGCTTTACGGAGTTCAGCCACAGTCACAGTAAGGTTGTTAGCCGATGGTACTGCCCATATCCTCACTAGTGCTAATGACATGGGTACTGGTGCATATACCATTGTTGCAGGTACAGCAGCCGAGGTATTGGGGCTAGCTGTAGAACAGGTACGGGTGGAGATGGGAGACTCCTNTGGTATATATCAAGGTGGTTGCGGTTAGATACAGCAGGTAAGGAATTATCAAGTAAGGTAACTTAGCAGCACTAAAGACCCCTAAAGTTGCGCCAAACTGATAAGAACAAGCCGAACCAAAAGCGATCGCGGAAATACAAGTTCCCCTAGAACAACTAGAACAGGCACGGGTGCTAATCACCGCAGGAACATTACACCCCATACCCATAATTACTCGCACTAAATCCCGTCCCGATAACCCAAACGGACGGAGTAAAGGATTGAGAGCAATGGTAATTCGTTCTATTAACCCACTAGCTTTATATGCGCCCAAGAATAGGGCATAGAGAATTACTGTGGGCATCGCCCAAATAAACAGCAACGGACTCATAGTTATCAGTCCATACTGACCTATCAGTATTTCTCTTAACCAGATTGGGAGTTGGGATAAAGGTTTAATAACAGGAGCGATCGCACTTTGTACTATAGGATCTGCTAAAGTCGCAAAGGAGTTAGCACCCCAGACAGCAATAATCGCAGGAATAAGTAATAGGGCGATCGCCAATAACCAGCCTAGTCGAGGATGTTCTAACAGTGTCGGGTGAGGTTCAATATACCAGCCAGCCCTTGTCGGAATCCATTGGGCGGGAAAAGGATGAGGTTCTTGCAGAGAAGCCAAAATATAGTCTTTTTGTTCTATTGTCAGGTGGCGAGCATCTACAGTGACAATGCTCAGGTTAGAAGTTTCCTTCCATTCCCGAACCACTTTTTGAGTATGAACCGTCGAGAATACCTTATCCCAGAAAGTAATCACCACAATGCCCCTTTTATCTGCTACTAAAGGCAGTAGATCGGCTAAATCTCGATCTACGTCGGTCGCCTTGACTATCAGTAGCACGGTGTCATTTTCTTCTAGCTTTCTTAAAGCTTTCTTAGTAGTTACGCTGTCGGAACGATAGAGAATTCCTGGAGTATCGATAAAGGTATAGGCTTCAGATTGATAAGTGTCACAAGTCACTGTAGAACCCCGAAAATTGGCACTATAGGGAGTCTGTCCTGTAAGAGCCGCAATTAGTTGGGACTTGCCCGTACTCTCTTTACCAATAACCACAATACAATCGCGCTCTAATTTTGACGGCGTAAAAATATTCACTTTACTTTTCAACAAACACAATCGTTATTACAGCAAGAAAGGTCATCTAGAAACAAACCTTCTCGGCGATAGGCTTCCAAGGTCGTTGTATCGATTCCCAGACGTTGAGCGATCGCATTACCGACTACAGCAAATCGCTGCCGAAATTTATAAATGAAACAAAAAATTAGATTGCCGTGACGCACTGAAGGACCGACGACAAATAATCCTGGAGTTAGGGTAGACTCATCTTCTTCAGTCAGGGCTGCATAGCCATTTGACCAGTCAAATAGAGGTGCGATTTGTTTTAAACTGCTGTTAAATCCCGTACAGAGAATTGGCGGTGTGGAACTAAACCACTGTTCGTACTCGCTCTCCACCACATATCCTTTTTTTACTGCTTTGACTGCTTCAATGTTCTGTTCTCCAATTAGTTCGACCCGACCCATAGAATAAGCTCTTTCTAAACGTTTTAGACTATAAGGAGACAGAGAAACACTAGGATCTGAGTCTAAGTTTGACCAGCTACTCTGGCGATCGATTAACTTTACTTTTTTCCCTAATGCTGCCAAATTTGACGCTGCATCTACACCGCTTTCATAGCCTCCCACAACTACAAATTCTTTCCCCTTAAGCTCTGTCCAAGAACGTATTTGGGAATTATGAATGCAGAATTCTGCTCCTGGAAACGGATTAAGATTGGGATATTGAAACTCTCCTGCTGCCCAAATCACAAACTGCGATCTCAGCGAAGCTGAGGCACTGCGTGAACGCAACTCGCCTTTAGAAGTTTTCAAGACAAAGCCTTTGCCTTGAGGTAAAGCTGCAATAGTTTTCACATTTGTCTCGGTTTTTATAGGTAGTTGAAAATGCTCTGCTACAGTCTCCAAATATAGGGCATATTCTTTCCCCGAAAGATGTTCCTTTCTGAAACTGAGGGCAGGAGAAGTATTTAAAACTACTGCGTTGAGATCCAGCAATCCAAAACCATGACTGGGAAACGACGGCGTAATGAATCGCATTTCTTCAGGCCAACGCCTAAAAGAAGCCCCTACTTGATGTCGTTCTAAAATGACAAAGTTTTCAATTCCTAAATCTTTTAAGACTACTCCACAGCCAATTCCAGCAGCCCCAGCCCCCACAATTACAACTTCAAAACGATCGTTAGTTTTGTTCACCAGCAGACAATCTCGAATAGATACTTTATGACAATTATAATCATTCTATAAAAAAAAGCTAGCTTTCTAACAAACAATATTGGTGAGGCAGTGGTAAACCATGATTGACATCCTCCCACCGCTAAACTCCTTACGTCGCTATAGGGCGTTGCGAGAGCAAATGGACAAAAAACAACGCTGGACGTATAATTAGAATAATCAAACTAAATACTCCAGAACTGAACTAAGCGTATAAGTGGACTTATATCAAATCCCTTTGTCAAAACCCTTTTATAAAAATCGACCAAATCTTTGTATGCCACGAATCTATGGCTATGCAGATAAGGGGGGTTTGGGAACAGGATTTGGTATGAGACGGGTATTGCTATATGCGTTCGCGTAGCGGATCGTACCGAGCATCGCCTTTTCTATTCTGCTGCCAACGGCACCTTTTACACCTCTCCTGGGTCAATCCCCAGCTGTCGCAGACGTTCTGCTAATCTCGCTGCCTGCTGTTGAGCCAATTCCTTTTCCTGGCGTTCGAGTTGAGCTTCTTGTTCAGCCTCCTGCAATTGCTGCTGAGTCTGCTGCAACTGGTGCTGAGTCTGCTGCAACTGGTGCTGAGTCTGTTGAGCCTGTTCAGAGCCTGTGGGAATCCAGTTCCCTAATTCATCATACCAGCGTAACCATCCTCCATTCACCTCTTGGTATGACCCAGACCATACTCCTAGGCCCAGCCCTAATTCTGGCAGCCAGAATCTGTCGGTGTCCAAGCTTACCTGTTGATAGTTTAACCCTTTCAACTCAAAAATTCTTAACTCATTGGTATATCGGCTAAACACCAGATAATAAGGAATACGAAGGATACGTTCATAAACCTCCCACTTAGTCGGCGGTTGATCGATATCCCGTAGGGTTTGCCCTAAATCTTCTGATTCCGTCGTTGGAGAGAGCAACTCCACTACGATAAATGGACTGACCCCTTCCTGCCACATCACATAACTCAATCGTAAGTCTCGCTGTTCATAAAACCGAGACACCCCAACTACCCCAAACCAGTCCGGTCGTTTGTACCATTGAGGATGACGAACATCATAGTACAGATTCAAGTCAGTCCCCACAAAGATCTGATCCCTTGGGTAACTCGGTGGAGAGAATGTCTCCCGTAATAGCTGAGGTTGAAAATCATGAAACTCGTCTGGCAAACCTGGTTCCTCTGGATCTTCACTAGGGAGATCATACATCGTCGGTAGGGTTTCCTTGGCCGGACGAGGGGGGTCAGTTTGATACATAACAGACAATCGGATCAACTAGTTTTAGGGTAGCAAGAAGTTTCACTACTGATGAACTTATTAAGATTGCCAGAGTTTCAGATACTTTGAGCAGTCAGTAATGGTGCTACGCCCATGCTGTCCTTGTGATCAGCTATTAGTTGCAAGGCCAACAGAACCAGACTGACCATAAAAAGCTGACCGCTCAAGGTAAAATATGCTCCCACCTGCGCGCTACCTAATTTTTAACTGGCACCTACACCCACCGCCGTTTTGTCGGATGTGGTTTGAGCAGAAGTTTCGTCAGCCATACTCACCCCATTGCCCTTCTGCCGCCACAGTGATGTACAGATAATCTTCGAGCGATCGCAACGATCGACATATTTAGCAGCAATCTCGATTACCTCTTGCATCAGACCTTTAACCAAGGTGGTTGGTTTCAGACCCATTTCCAAGAAACATTTATTCTCCACAGCCAGTTCATTTTCTGCTGATTCGTTTCTAGGGTTCTCTAGATAGGCAATTTCCGCTCCAGTGATATCAGACACAATCTGGGCCAAATCCCGCACCCGATGGGTTTCGGTCATCTGATTCAAGATTTTCACCCTGTCCCCAGAAGCCGGAGGATTTGCGATCGCTAACTCTATACACCGCACTGTATCTTGAATATGGATAAATGCCCTGGTTTGACCCCCTGTTCCATGTACTGTCAACGGATGACCAATCGCTGACTGCATCAGGAACCGATTTAGGACCGTACCATAGTCTCCATCGTAATCAAACCGATTAATTAGCCGTTCATCCAGCTTTGTCTGCTTGGTCTGAGTTCCCCAAACAATCCCCTGATGCAGGTCAGTGATCCGCACCCCATCATTCTTGTTGTAGTAATAGAAAAACAGCTGGTCTTGAGTTTTGGTCATGTGATAGATACTGCCCGGATTGGCTGGGTACAAGATTTGCTGCTGTACCATTTTTCCCTCATCCGTAGTCACCTGGATATCTAAATACCCTTCCGGAATCTTCATCCCAGCAGTACCATAACCATAGACTCCCATGGTTCCTAAATGAACCACATGTATATCCAAACCCGATTCCACAATCGCAGCTAGCAGATTATTAGTCGCATTCAAGTTATTATCTACCGTGTAGCGCTTATGGCTAGATGACTTCATCGAATAAGGTGCAGCCCGCTGTTCCGCAAAATGAATCACCACATCCGGTTGATAGGTTAGGAATAGATTCAGTAAGCGATCATAGTCTTTCGCTACATTGAAGTTATAGAACTGGATTTGTTTGCCAGAAACCTCACGCCATGTCTTCAGACGAGTGGACATCGGCTGGTAAGGTGTTAAGGAACTCACTTCCAACTCATTATCAATGTTGCGTCGTGACAAGTTATCAACAATTACAATGTCATGACCACTATCAGATAGATGGAGAGCTGTGGGCCAACCACAAAATCCGTCACCGCCTAAAACTACAACTTTTTTCATCATCAACTCCTAGTTGTTTGTTTAAATGGTCTTTTTTGGTTGAATTGTCAGCGAGCTGCGACTATAGTATCCCGCTTTGGGAATTAACCGAGAACCAATCGAGAACCGATATATTTCCATCACCGGACTTCGTCGAGCTACGCTAACATCACCTGATCACCCCACTGTTACGATTACAGCAATCAGTTTTTTAGATGAAATCTAGTTCAGGGTATCGATCCATGATCTCCGATACCTCTTCCCTTTCAGAAGTCTTCTGATTCAGGATTTCCTTGAAGAAACGAACATAAGTGCTATAGACTTGGGTCGATCCGTCCTCATGATCAACAATGAAGAAAGGGGCTGCTTCTACCCCGTGCTTTATAGCTAGATCTAGTCCTTCGCTAGATGGCTGACGCTCATCAGCCACCACAATCTGGTCTATTCGACCCATCAGTCCTTTTTTTTCAAGTTTTTCTACCACATTGACGCACTTGCGACAGAAATTACCGTCCTTGTTGATTTTTTTAACTAACGTGATTTTCATTCTGTATTATTTAATACTGAGTTATTTTTCAAAAGCGTAATAAAGAAATTATCACAACCCACTCCCCACTTCTACCTAAAAATTAGGATTTCAACTGCAACAAGCTTGATTGTGCTGCAACGATTAAGTACCTGAACTGAATTTTTTTACCTAGTCTGTTTATTTCAGTGAGGGTTGCTCAAACCCTTACTGTTTGGTGTTCCTTCTTCGTCATTACCTGTTCTGTAGTGTTGTGTAAGCCACACTCTTTTTCTTTCTGCCCTTCCCACCACCAGCGACCTTCCCGTTCATGCTGATTGGGCAGAATTGGGCGAGTACAGGGTTCGCAGCCAATGCTAACGAAACCTTTAGCGTGCAATTGATTGTAAGGCACATCATTAGTGCGGATGTATTTCCACACTTGTTCAGAACTCCAGTTAGCTAGGGGGTTAAATTTAATCAGGGTTCGTTCTTGGGTCGAGAACGCCTTGTCTACCTGGACAACAGGGATATTAGCGCGAGTACTAGGACTCTGATCCTTTCGCTGACCCGTAATCCAAGCATCTAGCTTAGCCAGTTGGCGACGCAAGGGAGCCACTTTGCGAATACCACAGCACTCTTTGTGACCATCCTGGTAGAAACTGAACAACCCCTTTTGTTTAACCAGTGCTTCCACTGCATCCGTTTCCGGGAAAATCACCTCCAGTGGAATTCCATAGTGCTGTCTTACCTTCTCAAGTAGTTGGTAAGTCTCGGAGTGCAAGCGACCCGTGTCGAGGGAGAACACGTTCACATCTGGCTTAATCTTGGATGCCATATCCACAAGAACTACATCCTCCGCACCACTGAAAGAGATCGCGATGTTGTCAAATTTGTCAAGAGCCAGTTTCAGGATTTCCTGAGGACTCTTGTGGGCGTATTCGGATTCCAAATAAACAACATCCAGTTCAAACATGAACATCTCCTTACTATATGACAAAAGTGGTTGGACTTGCTGATTATACGACGTATCGATACCTTTATCCATCCTCAGCCTTCAGTTTTAAGCTCGTGTAATCGACCATAGTTCAGAAATTGTATATAGCACTTCAACGGCTGAAGTACATCCCTTGTGAAGAAACTTATCGCGCTTTGTAACCCGCGCTAATTAGAAACCTCTATAAATGTTTGCTGCCAATAGGAAGAGTTTCAGTAAATCTTAAAGGGTAATAAATATCTTCCTTTACCCCTTGCCGATACTTTTTAGCTACCATAATCTACCAAAGGCGGATTCTGGCTCACTAATGCAAGCTGCTTTCGCAGCCAGGGGGTATCTCCCAAAGCCCGCAGAAATATACCACGAGCGCCGTTGATGTCTCTATCCATGACTTTGCCATCAACCTTTGACTTAATAGTCTTACTTCCATTTATACTTACCAGTTCACCTGTCCAACTAACAGTTTTACTGGTGTAAGCCTCGCAGACATCTACCACTACCTTCCCAGTTTCCTGAGCTTTATGCTTCAGGAATTCCTTGAAGCGGTAATGAGCAAAGGTGAGCAGATTCCGAACGGTTTTAGATCGGATTTTTCTGTTTCCTTTCTTCGACATTTGAGATGTTTCAAAGGTGGGAAGTAGAATCACATCAAAATTATCAACCAGAAACCTAGCTGTCTTATGATGAAGTTCATTGATCAGATTCTGAATTTTGACAACCATTCGCCTAGAGGCTTTTATCATCCGACGCTTTTGTTCACGCTTAGCTTTGCTGATTTTAGACAGCAAATTATCTAAATGCTGGCACAAACGTTGAATTCGATAAAAATCTCCGTGCCCAATCTTCCCTACAGATGCCTCACTAAAAAAAGTGACGAAAGTTCTAACTCCAGGGTCTAAAGCCACCACTCTACCTTGGTTTTCGGTACATGATATAGCTACCTGGTGAGGGACTACTAGATAGTAGTCGCCATTATTACTAGTTAGTCGGCAGTCGCAGATGTCTACGGGCAAGTTTTCGGTATAAGTCAATTTACCCAGCTTTGTCTGGTATATCCCTGTCTCAGAAACTGCTGATTTAGGAATATAGCAAGACTGAATAGGATTTTTCCTTGACCTGAATCTTACCCGATTAATCTGTGACGTCTTTTTGTACTTTTTCTTGGCCTCCCTGACGGCGGTACAGGCGTCCTTAATCGCTATCGATTTTATTTGATAAGGTACTTCCTTGCACCAATCAGGAAGGTCGTTTAATATCCCTGTCTTAATTGCTTTCCAGTTGGCTTTTACAACGCCTGCTTGAAGGATTTTGACGGTTTCATTAAACACATAACGGGACACTCCGAACCACTTGCGAATAAGCGTACGCTGGTCAGGATTTAGGAACAGTCGAATCTTCTTTGATTTTTTGACCGTATTTCCTGAGTCCGTGAACCCGGCAGGAGAAGACGTGAATGATTCAGAGAATATCTGCGGTAAGTTCGGATCAAAGACAGCTTTCAGGTTGGTCGAGAACCAAGATTTTTCCACCGTTGAGACCGACCGGAGATGAAACCTTAGAGTAGTGCAGCCTTACTACAAAACCTTTACCCTATGCTGCATAATTTACCAACTATAAAGGCTGCACTACTCTTACGGTAACTTCTAACCAAGTACTCAATGAGTTCAAACCCAAACCGGGTAAGTCTGTCTCTACAGGTAACAACAATCGTGAGCTGATCTCCGCAGACAATTCGCTCCAGTATGGTTCTAAGCCCCTTCCTTTTGTAGTTGAGGCCGGAGCCGATATCTTTGATGATTTCTGCTTCAGGGAAGAGGGAGTGCAGATAGGCGACTTGACGGGCAAGATCGTCTCGTTGTTTTGTGCTGCTGACTCGGCAGTAACAGATTGTGTGACAAAGGGATCTGTTAGACTTTGGAGCCTTTCCAAAACGGAGAAGATCTGTTGAGTCAAAGAGTCTAGTTCCCCCAGGGGTTCGTTCGAATTTGAGTGTGCCATTATCTGCGTACTTCCTTAAAGTGTTCGGAGAAAGTCCCGTAAGTTCGACCGCCTTACGGATTGGGATGAGTGCCATCCTTGAAATCTAACACAATTTGGTAAATAATGCTAGATTTATTAACATTTATTTTAACTGTTACAAACCCTTTGATGTTCCCCCTTCCCCCTTCTCCTTTTCCAATCCCAAGCATTTGTAGCACCATTAAATAGAATTGATAGTATTTTCCTTTTGTATCCCACTCTTTTGCTGCCCTTGGTCAACGGTAAAAAAAAACCCATCGATATGTAGGATGGGGATTTCTTGACAGATTTTCCATTAAGGATTTGCCATGGCGCATGCTATAGAACTTGTGCCCTCAGCCAGGCTATCGGTAAGGATAACATCTTACGGAGTTTGGGCACATAGGCTCTTTGGCTAAATACATCGTAATGGTTGTGTTCAATCACATTGAGAATTTTCTGATAGAGCATCAACGCAGACCAAACCGGCCAACGGGCATCACGGCTTAGGGCTCTAATACCTCTTTCTGCTTTGGTATAGTAATCCCTTGCCCGTTGAATTTGGAAACGCATTAGTTCCTGCCAACGGTCATCAACCACACCTTTGAACAAATCATCCTCAGTGTAATTAAACCGTTGCAAATCTTCTAAGGGTATGTAAATACGACCTCGTCTAGCATCCTCTCCAATATCTCGGAGGATGTTAGTTAGCTGATTGGCAATACCTAATGCGATCGCTTCTCCCACCGGATTATAGGAGTTTGTTTGCTGATCCCAGGGTGCTTTACTAGTGGAGTTGTCAACCCCCAGCACAGCACTAGACATTAACCCCACCGTACCCGCCACCCGATAACAGTAAAGATTAAGTTCATCAAAGGTTTCATAGCGACTACGGTAGAGATCCATCTGCTGACCTGCAATCATATCCCGAAAGGGTTGAATATCTATTGGAAACCGTTCTAGGGTATCGACCAAAGCCACATCATAGTCATCGATGGGATGTCCGGCAAATATAGATTGCAGATGTTCTTCCCACTGATCTAGGGTTTCAGGGGTGGTTAAAGCCGCCTGGGGACCATCAACTAGTTCATCAGTTCGTCTGCACCAGACGTATATTGCCCAGATGGCTCGACGTTTGGCTTCTGGCATTAGTAGGGTGCCAAGATAAAACGTCTTAGAGTACTTCGCCGTAATCTGGCGGCATAATTCGTAGGATTTTGACCGGGAGGCCAGGTTTCTCATGGGCTGAGATTTGGGCAGTTGGAGCATTCTTAGCAACGTTGGAGATTGGAAGCTTTCAACTTTCATCCTTCAGCCCTCAGTACTCGCCCTTGGCATGGGTGAAGAGACTAACGGGATGTCAATCTCTGCTTTCTGATTGCCGGCTAGTGGTTGAGCGCTGGTTTGTGAAAGCCTAGTGCTGTTGTTATTTATTGCCTGCGATGTCAGCTTACCAGAAAGTACGGCTCCTTCCATACTTGCTAGGTATCGTTGCATAGTGTAATCCCCGCTTAGGAAGAAGTTGGCAATGGGTGTTTCTTGGGAGGGACGGTGCTGCTGCCGTCCTGGAGTTGCCTTATATACCGAACGGGGAGTCTTAACCACGTGGTATTTTAGCAGTTGAGCTGAGTTATCAGTACCAAAATGCTTGGGGAACAGTTTCTCCAGTTCTGCTAGGGTGGCATTCACAATTTCGAGATCGGATTTGCCAATCCAATTTTTAGCAGGTGCTAAGACCAATTCCAACATTGAGCGGTCGGGATTAGCGTACTCTTTGCAGGTATTGCTCATGTCAGCATAGACACTAAGCAGAGGTGATCGGGAAAATAACAGATGGTCAATATCCGTCAGTTTGCGGTCAAACCACATCTGCAGGTTAATTACCGGTACCCCCTCTAGCCCATCCAGCTGTTGGAAAAATTTCATTTGACCCCAAGGTTTGGGTATCATCAGCTTTAAAGGGTCTACCGGCATAGCTGATACATAAGCATCCGCTGTCAGAACTTGATCGGGTGCTCCATTCAATCCCCTAATCAGGAACCCACTGACAGTGTTGTCTGAATTGAGTAAAAATTCTTTAACTGGGGCATTCAAGCGTACTTCTCCACCCCGCTGTGTGATATAATCAACTAGTGGTTGACAGAGTCGCTCGGTGGGAGAACCATCCAAGAATGCCATCTTGGAACCGTTTTTTTCCTGTAGGAAGCGGTTAAGAGCAGTCAAGATTACAGTGGACGAAATTTCATCAGGCCCAATAAAGTTTAGTGCCTTAGACATGGCGATGAAGACTTCCTTCTCTACTCGCGGTGGTACGTTCTGTTTTTTCAACCATTCCGAGAAGGAGTATTTGTCCATTGCTTCCACATACTTTTGCCCTTGAAGCATGGCCGGAATCAACCCTATCCCAAAGCTAATCTTCTCGGGCCAGGTCAGCATGTCGTTATTGCGCAGAATTGCCACAATCCCATTGAGGGGAGCTGGTATATCTGGGAAGTCAAACCGGGAGTAAGTTCCAGGTTGATTTGGCTGATTAAAAATCATGGTGTGCTCTTTCCACTGCAGCCGGTCTTCAATACCCAGTTCTTTAATTAGCTGCAGCATATTGGGATAGGCACCAAAAAATATATGGAGACCAGTTTCATACCAGTCCCCATCTTGATCTTTCCAGGCTGCCACTTTACCGCCTAAAACATTTCGGCGTTCTAGGACAATCGGGGTGTGACCAGCGTCTGTTAGATATTTAGCACAGGAAAGCCCTGCTAGTCCGGCTCCAGCGATCGCAACTCGCATGTGATAGTAATACTGTAAATTTTTCGCTTAGGGGTGTTCTTTTAATTATACTTTGCATTTCGTTACATTTTACATCTGACCCCCAGGTTTTTCCGGGGGGTGGTAAGAGCGGGAAGAGGGGGAAGAATGAAATTCTCTGGTCTGATCGAATCTTCCTGACCTCCTGTGACACTCTTTCTGCAACCATGGCATGCTCCCCCCTGTTAACTCAGGTTCGAGTTAAACCCTAGCGCTAGCTTAAATCACACGGAATATAAATGGGTAGCGGTAGGATACATTGGGATCCCCAAGAATCTTGAGAATTGCCATAATCGGCAGTACCAAACTTAAAATAAATAACAGAGGCAGGAAAAGCCAACCAATCAGGATAATAGTCAAAGTCCCAAAAATTACCTCATATAGCCAGACATTGAAGTGAAAATTAAGGGACTCTTTGGCATTATCTTTGACTACTTGATCATCGGAGATTAACAAGATAGCCAGGGGAATTAACACGGAGATAAATGAGACACTAATGAAAATTGCTCCGTGACATAATGCTGATAAAAGCTTGCGCTTGTCGGGGTCATAGTCGATGTTATTTTTTTGGTCATAAACCATAATAGAGCTCCTTTATTTCGATAATGTATTCAATTTTACTTACCTATAATCATAGCATTTATCTCCCTATACTATAGGTAGTAAATTCCGTCCAAAATCAGGTATGAAATCACCACAAGCCTTGTTTCGGCTTCTCAAATTCAAATACTCGATCAAGATAAATTATTAACAGACATAGTTACATCCAGTCAAGAATAAATAATGCCAATAATAATTATAACAATGGTAGCTAATACTAGCTTATTTAACTCATTAATCGGGGATCTTAAGCTAATAAAAAACAAGAATTAATAACTAATTAGATGTGTCATAATTTAGTAATTTAGGAATCCTAAATGAATGAATTGTGATAATTTTGTTTCCTAATCCGTACTCCCTACTTCCTACTCCCTACTCCCTACTCCCTGTTCCCTATTCCCTGTTCCCTTTGCTATAAAAGATTGAATCAATTCGCGCAAGTTCAGAAAGCTGTTGTATCACACACGGGATTTGAACCCGTATATTCTCGATTTTGAGTCAAGTGCCTTTCCATTTGGCGAGTATGAAAGCTTTCCGGGTCAGGGCGCGAAAGTGACTCAGTTAATTCAATTTTTAAATTGTTTAGTTATGGCAGCTGATTTCCACTAGAATTAGGGTCCCCGCGCAAGTCAGTAAAGCTTTTAATAAAATGATGCTCTATCCATTTGAGCTACAGCGGCAAATAGCGCCGCTGATAGGATTCGAACCTATAACCTTCCGATTAGTAGATCGGTAGTATGTAAGCTTCAGCAGTTAGGGCGCGGGGGGAAATTTGGAACAATTGCTCCTGTGCAAGTTATAGCAGAAGTCAGAAGTCAGAAGTCAGAAGTCAGAAGTCAAACTCTTGCGCTTACTTAGGTTTGAGACTTTTGTCATGTCCGCGCCTGCCCTGGCGACTGCTATAACAAAAGCTTTGTAGGCTTCTTGAGATCAGGGCACAGGACAAAAGGTTTAACCTTTTAACACCTTTTAACCATAAACCTTAACCATAAACCGCTTCAGGTCTGATAATCAGATTGCGGTTGGTACTGCGGTCAATGACATAAGAGGTAAAGCGCTCTGGGGCTACATCAAAGTACTTCGCAAGTTGCTGTTTAACAGCAATATCGTTCATACTTTTGGCTATACCCAGCTGACCTTCAGCAATGTCGTAGGAACGACCTTCAAACCGAACATGAATCATTGGGCATCCCTCCTTGTAGCGCGATGTTTTATCTTTGACCTTACTTTTATACTACATACATATTACAAATGTGTCAAGTCCTTGGCACAAAATTTTTTAGGACTTAGGGATAAATGGTATATTTAACTTATTTAACCCTTAAAAGCAGGGAAATTCATTAGACCTTATACTAGGGACGGTAACTTGGGGCTGATATCGTTAGATTGTTCGCGACCCGATTGAAGCTCAACTAGGCGAGTGTTTATCTTAGGATTTAAAGTTATACAGTAAAATTTTATTATTTAATACAATCCAGCTCAAAATATTGAAATTAACTTTCAGCAAGCAATAGATGAGCAACTTTAAGGATCAAGTGGCACTAATCACAGGAGCTTCCTCTGGCATTGGAGCAGCTCTTGCTCATGAATTAGCCCGTGAAGGAGCCAATGTGGTACTCCTAGCTCGGCGAGCAGAACGATTAGAAGCCATAGCTTCACAAATTGATCCCAATGGTCAACGTGTACTTGCTATCCCCTGTGATGTCACGAAGGATGGTGAGCTTGATCAAGCAGCAACCTTTGCCCGTAGTAAGTTCGGCAAAATTGATATCGTTGTTGCTAATGCTGGCTGGTCTTTGAAGGGTAATGTGGAAAACCTCAGGGTGAATGACTATCGACGTCTGTGGGAAACCAATGTTTTTGGGGTACTGAGTACCATCTACGCGACCTTAGATGACCTCAAGAAAACTCAAGGAAGACTGGTCATTATTAGTAGCGTAAAAAGTTACCTTGCCTTGAGTGGTGATTCTCCCTATAGTATGAGTAAATTTGCTATCCGGGCTTTGTGTGAGTCGTTGTCTCAGGAGTTGGCTCCCCATGGGGTGTCGGTGACACACATTTGTCCAGGGTACGTTGCTACTGAAATTCGTCAGCTAGACAATCAGGGAATTTGGCATTCAGACTGGCAGGATCCTATTTCGCCCAGGCTTCTGATTTCTGCTGATCAAACTGCCAAACAAATTGTTAAAGCTATTTCCCGACGACAACGGGAACAGGTAATAACAAACTACGGCAAGCTGATTGTCCTGATCAAACGTCACATGCCTTGGTTGCTCTCATTGCTGATTTCAAAATTCAAAATCAAGGTAGCTTCTAAGCCTTCACCAATTAAGCACTAATATTTTTTACTATAGCAATTATCAGCGACGTTTGGGCGTTGCTGAATTAAGGAATGAATACGCGATTATCTGATTTTATTACAGCCCCCTAAATCCCTCGCTTGGGGGGCTAGGGGGGCGAAAGCATACCCAAAATCAGCAACGCCTTTTCCAGAAAGTTGTCTCCGACTACCTGTTTTTGCACTTAGCCATACCTTTAGCAACCTGAAACTAATTACCAGATCCCTTTTTATGGCCATAAAAAACTGTTTTAAACTCTAAAAAATCGCTATTTGGACTATAAAGCGTATAAGTAGCCTTTCCTGGTTCTTTGCCTACATTTCCTACACCAACAACTCTTCTTTTGGGTGCAGTAATAGTTTCCACGGGTTGCTGGCTATCTAAAGTCATCACCGAACTATTTACCGAACCTCCTTGTAGTTGATATTCAAATACTTGACCCGAACGACCACAAAAGAGATGATTTGCCTGGACTCTTTGCAAGCGGTCTAGCATTTTCCAGGGTAGGGTTTCGGGGGTTAACTCATCGCTGACGCTAACAGTGCTACCGTGAATTAACAAACAATCTAATTCAAAGAAGCCAAAATGACAGTTGCGTAACCACTGTACGGTTTCGCGAGATACAGAATCCCAAAGAAGTTTAGCAGTTTCTTTACCAAAGCGCTCGATTAATTCTGTCGGTTCTGGTGTCGAACCCAAACCGTGTAAAGTAAAGCATTGTTCTTCCCACCAGCCGACGCATACTTGGGGTTCTAATTCTCCAGGTAAAGGATTCTGAATTCGTTTAATTACTTGTTCGCTATCTTGGTTAGCTGCTACGATATCGCCCAGAACATACAATACTTCCACCTTAAAGCGCTGGCGTTTGATATCTGCCAACACTGCTTCGTAAGCTGCGATATTTCCTTCAATTCCGCTTAAAATTGCCCACATTGATTTTCAATTTAAATATTTAAGTAATTTAATTTACCTCTCACACACATGAGTCGGATCGTCGGCTTTTTCGGCAAATTCCAAACCTCTAGCCAAACGCCAAGCGAAAATCGGTGGTAAACCAGCATCTAAGATGGCAGCGCAGGTGGTTTTATAGTCATACTCCACTTCCCGCAAGTTTACTGCTTGTGTTTCCGTGTCATAGATAACATAGGTAGCATTGGGACGACCATGACGGGGTTCGCCTACCGAACCGACATTGATAATTCGCTTCAGGGGAGTATTAAAACTTATGGTTGGTTGTTCGTTTCTACTGGGTTGACGAACTTTAACCTGTAATTGTCCAGAATCTAGGGTGCGGACATAGGGAAAGTGGGTATGTCCGCAAAATAATATATCTGCATCGCTGGAGAGAACTCTTTCTAAAGCAGTGAAAGCATCCATTTCGGATAACAAATATTCGTGGTTGCTATTAGGACTACCATGTACGAAACAGAGATTATCTTCTTTGTAGGTATGGGGTAGTTGGGCTAAATATTCCCTAACTTCGGGATTGACGTGCTTATTTGTCCATTCGTGGGCGATTTTACCTCTTTTTTCCGCCAACAGGGAAGGATAACTACATTCACAAGCATTTAGTCCTTCTACAATATCTTCATCCCAACAACCCTGTACAGTGGGAATATCTAAAGAACGAATTTGTTCCACCACTGCATTAGGATAGGGACCATAACCCACTAAATCCCCCAGACAATAAATTTTTTCTGCTTTTTGTTCGTCAATATCCAGTAAAACTGCATCTAACGCTGCATAATTACCATGGATACAAGATATCACTGCTATTTTCATACCACTTCTACCTCTGGTTCAATTTCTAAAGACTCTTTTACTTGTTGTTGGTAATAATTAATTGCCGATTCGGGAAGACAGCAATCTTGGACAGTTTGAACAATTTCAGCTTTATCTAAATTACTACCTACTATTTCAAAACCACTAAAACGATCTGGTTTACCATTTAACCAACGGGGTAATTTTAAAGGTGTAAATGCTAATTCGGATTCCCCTAGTATGAAGTCACCATAATAAATTTGTCCATCCATTAGGTCGAAAAGTCCTTTTACCCGAGCTACCTCACCGTAAGCACCTTGAGTAAGTTCCAGCCAAAAAGTAGCTAAACTATCAAAATCTAAAATTTCCCCCGTCAAAACCCCCCGATGAATCTGCAAAGCTGTGGTTGGCTTAGTGATGTTATTTCCTGGAATAACTTCATCCGCCCAAGTATTTAACTCTGTACTATCTGTATCGCCGGGGATTATGGCTACTCGATGGGGGTTAAAAGTTTGCAGTAAAGGTTCAATTCCGGCTAAATCCAAATACCAGGGAATCTCTAGATAAGTAATGGTTTTGTGTAATTCCGCTTCTTCCCCTGTCTGATAAAGTTTTAGTTGAGGGTATTCACTTTGGAGATATATTGCATCAATGGGTACGGAATCGGTTTGAGGACTGAAATAACCTACAGGTTTATTGCTTTGGACTATTTGTTGACGAATCCAGTGGGTTTTACCGCCACCGGTCGGACTGGCGACAGCAATAATCATAAGCAGTTTTTTTTTATGACGATAATCATTGTATCAAAAAAAGAGATGAGCTTTATACCCATCTCTCATGCTGCCACGCGAATTAATTAATGCATTGAAGGGTTGTGGTGAATTAAACTCATAAACTCCTGACGGGTTTTTGGATCATTTGCAAATACACCTCTAACCGCACTAGTGGCAGTCCAAGAACCAGGTTTTTGGACTCCTCGCATTACCATACACATATGGCTTGCTTCCACTACTACCGCTACCCCTTTTGGTTTTAATAATCCTTGAAGGGCATCGGCAATTTGGGCAGTTAATCTTTCCTGTACCTGCAAACGTCGTCCGTACATTTCACAAATACGAGCAATTTTCGACAGTCCGATTACCTTACCGTCGGGAATATAAGCGACGTGAGCGTGACCGAGAATAGGTAAGATATGGTGTTCGCAGGAGCTAAATAGGTCAATGTCCCGAACTAATACCATTTCATTGGTATTTTCGTGAAATACTGCCCCGTTGAGGAGTTCGTCTAAAGATTGATGATAGCCAGAAGTCAGAAATTTCAAGGCTTTGACCACTCTTTTAGGAGTATCTTTCAAGCCTTCGCGGTCTGGGTCTTCTCCCAATCCTAACAGTAAAGTCCGTACCGCTTGGCGCATCTCTTCTTCAGAAACGAGAGGTTGTTGGGTGGTATTTAGTTTTGGTAATTTGCGATCAATTTTCTCAATCTGGTTGGGTTCGGACTTACCTAAGGTCATGAATTTGAATTAGATGAAATTAAACAGTAACAGAAGTAGCCAAGCAGTTATAGGACTTACGCAAATCCCTCAATTTACACTACCTGTAGTGTGAACAAGGTGTGGCCTAGCCTACCCATGGAGTCTGTGCGTAAGTCCTGAGTTATTTAACTTTTGGCGAAGTTTATCGGTATCTAAATGATAACCGATAAAGACTAGCTGATTAACAGGAGGAGTAGACCAAAGTTCGGACTTGATCTCGCTGCCCTGTCCGCAGAGTTGGAAAATGTGACGTAATGGTACTGGTTCCGTCGAATGTGAAGGAGAAAAGCCTTGCAGGTCATGAAATAGGGGCATGCTGGAGTTAATAGAAGCCTTTCCTCAATGGTGGTTGTATGATCGAACTATTTTCCTACCCATGTCCTGGATGTGGGAGTGAGGATGTGTCCCCTCACCACCGCTATAGTACTCAAAACCATGGTTTCCGTACGATTTATCATTGCCGAGAGTGTGACATCTATTTCAGCGAGACCATAGCAGCCGCCACTGGCGGGTCTGACCACTCCCCTGAGTCGGTAATCCGTGATTCTTAAAGCCATAAGGGTCAATATGGGGCTGAATGCCACAGCTATAACCTTCAGTGTGTCAAAAAATAGTGTAATTGATTGGAAAAGACGTTTAGCGGGTCTCAAACCTACCCTGATGCTTTATGCCCTGCTCCATCAGTTTATTCATCAGGAGATAGAAGGAGATGAGCTGTTGACGATTGTAGATAAAAACCTACCTGCTTCAGAATCACCACGGATGGACAATGGTCTTGATGGAGCGAGGCAGTCGATTTCTATGGGAATTGCACTGTGGACCGAAAGACCAACAGTTATTTGAGCAGGGGTTGAAAGTCGTGAGCGTTGGTGATTGACCAAACCGGAAGCCTCAATCTCTTAACCGATGGAGAACGACGATATGGCAACCTGCTGTTTGAGATCTGCCATGAGGTGATGCGCACGGGGCGACCGGGACGTCCACCAAAGGGGTTGCAAATTTCAATGCTTCTGGGGGACATCGTAACGAGCGCCTTTCGGCGTAAAACCAACACCTATGGGTTAATCTCGCAAAAACCTTCAAAGAACCCTTGATGTCTACTGGTTAGTACACAACTGTGTACGAGTTCATTTTACCACAAAGATTGTGCCTGCGGTGAAGTTAGGCATTTTGGAGGTGGGCATATCTTGGTCGCAGTTATTCACAATTCGATATGCTCTGTAAACAACTAATGTCAAAACTTTTCGCTTCTCACTCGGCGGAACCAGTGCCGACTTTCGGCAATCTTTACATTTTTTGTCCTGTACTTAGGTTGATTTAAATGGGAATGGTCAGATTGAACTCAGTGAATGGTTAGAATGCCTCGATAAGCGTTTGGATTATGATTTTTCTGAAGCCTTTATCAAGCTCATTGATGGCAATGAAGATGGCAAAATTGTGATAGATGAACTTAGACTATTTTATCAAGCTTACCAAATCGATACAACTCATATAGAGGAAGCTTTTGAAACTCTCGATCTCAATCTTGATAGTTCTATTTATAAAGATGAGTTCAAACAAATCTTCGAACAATTTTTGTATAGTGAGGATGTGCAAGCACCTGGAAATTGGTTTTTAGGTGTTAGTTTAGCGAAGCAGCTCTGAAGTTTTGGGTAGTTTGTTACATTAGTCATTGGTCATTAATTATGGCTATTTAGTTTGAAAATTCCCACTCATGGTGAACCCTAGGGCGATCCGAACGTGCGATCGCACCATAAGAACCTGCCGAAAAGTTGAGACTTCACCGGACTGGAACCCCAATTTTCGGCAGACTACGAGCAATAATCACTAAGTGATCACCAGACAGTAGTGTTTGATCTTTGGGGGGATTAATTAGGGTTTCCCGATCTCCATTGCTATTGCGCTCTATGGCGATCAAAGTTGTATCAAACTCCTCTTTCAACCGCTGAGCAGCTTCCCAGAACGAAATGTCAACCCACCTCTGTGGTAAAACAATTTTGTAGAATTGGTTTCCCACTTGCACAGTTAGCAACTCTGACAGCACGTCCACAGCCCCTAGGTTCCGAGCTGAGGTAGCAATTAAGTGACTGGCTAGTTCATCAACAACAACGACATCTTCAACGCCAGCTACTCGCAGTTGGACATTGTTTTTCCGGTCAAGGAGTTGAGCACAAGTGTAGATTCCGGGTTGGAGTTTTTCAATGGTCAAGGCCGCTAGGACTGTCCGTGCATCCCGGTCTTGGTCACTTCGAGGATGGGTAGAATCAGCCAGGAGGATTGCCCGTGAGGCATGATAGATCCCCACACTTTCGAGGACATCAATAGTCGTGTAATCACCAATATAGAAATATATTTGGGAACGGTTAACTCCCTTGAGTTCCGACTCTGGTGTGTCGGTAAACTCTGCCACAACCACCATTGGATAGTGCTTGAGCTCAGAGTCTGCCTGGAGTTCCTCAATTAGTAGGTGACCACCTCGGTTCCAGCCGCAGATAACAATGTGATTGCGCAGTTCATCCAGTTCCAAGTATTTCACCTCCATGACTGTTCTAAGTCGTTGCACCATCACGGCTGACACTACACCGGTGAAGACGGCAAACATGGTTAACCCCCCAATTACTACCATGAGGGTAATCAGACGTCCAGCATCAGTCTGGGGTTGACCACCAATAGGTTCTCCTGAGATTAGGGTAAAAAAACTCCACCATAAAGAGTCTCTTAGGGAAGCAAATGACTCATTCTGTCCTCCCTCCAGTAGATAAATCCCTAAAGCACCGACTAATGTAATTAAGCCGATAATCAGAAAAACTCCAATCTGAGCACTAATACTGGCAGCGAGTGAGGAAGAGATGCGGTTGAGGTTACGGTTTACCAAAATTCCGACTCTGAGCAGCCTTAACATCCGTAACACTCGCAATAAGCGGAATGCCCGTAACAAAGGCAGCACAGCAATAATATCCAGCCAGTAGTGACGCAAGAACCGACGTTTGTTTCTTGCCACTAGGTAGCGGATCGTTAGTTCTATGATAAATATACCCGTGAGTAGCTCTTCGCTTACATAGACCACTCCATGAATGAAACTTGCACCCTCCAGACTTGCTTCAAAAACCACTAGAACTACCGAAAGTAGAATTAGCAGAATGAGGGTGAATTCAGTTTGGGGAGCGTGAATGAACTGGTCAAGACGGGATTTGAGGGTTGATGACAAGTTAAAGTATTCTATATTAAATGGAATTTATTCCATTTAATATTAAGAATTTTTAATGTCCAATTTCCACAGCTTTGATCCTAGCCGGTTGTAGTACCCTCGAAAACTCTTAAGAGTCAGTATCAATTAACTCAATCTTTCTACCAGCGGGGGGATTAAACCTAGGCGGCTCTAGCTGAGTCGGTGGTTTTACGATACCCGACGGTGAGGTAACTTCCGGTGGTGGAACCACAATTGGGAAGGAGCGGGCTGGTGGTGATGGTGGTTTTACCACTGATGGTGGAGAGGGAACTGGTTTCGGGATCACCACTTGTGGGGTAGATGGAACCGGAACCGGTCTTGGTCGTCTTACGGGTACAGGAGGTGGAGGAGGTGGGGCTAAAATCTTCCGCCATGATTGCATTTGCCGTTGCGCTTCCTGGTAAGGGCGAGTACCAGACGGAACGATGTTTGCGATCGCAATTGCTTCAGAGAGGTTATAGGCAGAACGACTTCTGGCTATGGATAGGATTTTGTAACTCCAGCGATTGACTACTGTTCTCGCTTCGCTACGGGATTTGGTTGAGGTTGGCACTTGCCTAGCTACTCGAATCGCTTTTCTTAGGGCTTGTGGAGTTCCAGCCTCAGCAATTTGGTAAGCTTCCCGTAAACGCTGCTGACCCTCAAGTTCTAACTTCCAGCTTCTGACTTTGCTTTGGGCTTCATTGTACAGAGCCCGACCTGCCTTAATTTGTTCGGCAGTTGCCACGGCAGCATATAGATCACCCCGGATTGCCAGAGTGCGTGCTTGGTCTAAATAAGGTTGGTCTTCTTGCTGCTGGATACTTCTAGACCACTGATTAATTTTAGTTTGAGCTTCCTGGTAAAGACTACGACCTCGGGAAATTTTACGGGCTTCTTGAACAGCAGCTTGCAAAGAATCGATGCTCCCATAACTAGCCAGTTGTGTTGCCCGCTCCAGGAATGGTCTGTCTTCGATCAGCTGAATTTGACGAGTCCAATCTCGAATTTCGTCCCGTGCTTCCTGATAGCGGGGATTACCACGAGGGATCTGTTCCACTTCAGCCACTGCCAGTCTTAAGTCACTGGCTAAACCCGAGGTAGCATAGGTTCGGGCTCGCTCTAGTCGCGCCACATCTTCTACTTCTCGTTGCCAACGGCTAATTAATTGCTGCCCTTTCTTATATAGGGGACGTTCTGATCCGAGCTTTTGGGCAGATGCGATCGCTTCTTCTAAATCCCAGGTTGTACCGGACTCAGCACGAGATAGGGCATGAGCTAGGTCAATTAAATCAGATTTGAGTTCAGGTACTTTAATGGTTTCCGGAAGTTTATAGGCAATGTCAAGAACTTCGGACCATTTACCTTGCTCTAGCTTGTTCTGAGCAATCTCCACCAGCTTGTTGCCAGAGTCTTTTATTAAATCCTGAGCTTCTTTGTAAGCATAACTTTGCTCTGTGATTTCCTTAGCTTTGTCAATAGCTTTCAGAATCTTCTCTATATTGCCACTTCTACTCAGCTCATAAGCCTTATCCAGCTTAGCCGAGTCTTCCCGTCCCATCTTAATCTTATCTGTTAGCTGGTTATACTTAGCCGTAGCCCAGTAGTCATTGTCCACATAGGTCAATCGTACTGCTTCGCGAAATGCTAAGTTCCAGTTTGATAACCTCAACTGTTTTTCTGCTTGCTCATAAACTCCCTCTGCCCTTGACCAGATTTTCTGCCAACGTTTTACCCGTTTTTGTACTATCGCCCCAGCTACAGATTTTGAAGGAATACGTTTAGCAATCTTAAGAGCTTCATTGAACTGACCAGCTTGAAACTTAGCTTCCCCAATCTCCAGGATTGCCTGTGACCACTCTTCTATATATTGGTTAACTTGTGGGCGTAACGGGTGATCTTCGGGCAGGGCATCGACTAATGCGATCGCTTTTAGCAACTGCGGCACAGTTTCCTGATTTGCTGCCACCTGAGCACAAGATAGGCGCATGGATGCTGAAGCCGTTGGCCAAAACACAGCACGGCAGTTTGGTACAGCTGGCAACCTCAACAACATCATTGCTGAAGCAAATCCCGCACTACCGAACAGCAACACAACTAAAGCTGACCAAAACTGCCAACTGTGAGGCAAGAGGTTTTTTACTCCAGTAGTTTTTCCTGAGCGAGCTTGTCTTGGGGTAGTTTGTGATTTGTTTAATCCAGAGTTAGCTACTGGTTGACCAACCCCAAATTTTTCATATTGCTGGGGGGGCTGTGTCGATGGGTTTCCTAGGTCAGGATAGTTTACGCTCGGTTGAGTAACCGGTTCGCTATGGTTAGGTTGCCATCCATTAAACTTACCTGAACTTGAACCATTTGACGTTGGCCAACGGTCTGGAAATTCTCTATTTCTGGTCATAATTCACTTCCACACTCCCTACACCGCAAGACAGCAGGTTGTTTACAGCAACCTCAGTTGTTGAGATTTTACCCACCTTACACATATAGAGTCTACACCCTATCTTATAGTAGTGTTCTTATAATTCTGGTTGAGTTTATATGCTGATCCATATTTCTTGCAATCCTTTACAAGTCAGGATTCTAATCTTCCAGTTACAATAGGAAGTCCAGTAGCTACCCAGTTTACAATTCTTTTATCAATTGAGAGAGTTGATCGGGATTGGCATGATAGACCTCTGAGCAAAAATGACAAGTTGCCTCAGCTCCACCGTCTTTTTCTATCATATCCTGAAGTTCCTCTTTTCCGAGCATTTTCAGAGCCCCCAACATCCGGTCAAAGGAGCAACCACAGTTAAAATGGAGCATCTGGGTTTCTGGAAAAATCACTAGCTCCATATCCCCCAGCAACTGTTCAAAAATCTCTGGTAAGGTCTGGTTAGCTTGGAGTAGCGGTGTAAAACCTGATAGTTTGGTAATGCGAGATTCCAAAGTTTGAACTAATGCCTCATCCGTTGCTGCCTTAGGCATAACTTGGATTAAAATCCCCCCAGCCGCAGTTACCCCTTGAGCACCTACAAATACACCAACTACCAGCGCTGACGGGGTTTGTTCCGAATTTAGCAGATAGTTAGCGATGTCATCACCTATTTCACCAGAAACCAACTCTACTGTACTCGAATAGGGATAGCCATAACCCACATCCCGAACCACGTATAGGAAACCATCCCTACCAACAGCACCACCTACATCTAATTTGCCCTGCTTATTCGGTGGCAGTTCAACCTCTGGGTTATCTACATAACCCCGAACTTTACCATCTAATCCTGCATCCACCATAATTCCACCCAGTGGACCATTGCCGTTGATCCGAATATTGACCCTCGACTCGGCTCGCTTCATACTAGAAGCGAGCAGAAGACCTGCAGACATGGTACGACCTAGGGCAGCCGTTGCCACATAGGATAGTTGGTGACGTTGTCTAGCTTCTTCGGTCAGGCGTGTAGTAATCACACCAACTGCGCGAATACCCCCTGAAGCTGCTGTGGCGCGAATTAACTGGTCAGCCATAGAAAACTCTTACACTTCTTAATATAATTAATGTTTATTTTACAAATTATCGAGAAAGTATCGAGCCCCTTGCTTGCCCTATCCCTTTAGCCTAGGGATGAAAACAACAGACGGGATTTATCCCATCTGTTCATTCACACTAATCACAAATATTTCCTACGAATAAGGACGATCTAACCAAAATGCTAGGAATCTTTCAAAAAAGTCATCTGAGGATTGAAGTCGAAGCACCACACACTGTTATCCGGGACAGTCTGCTCTATACGGAGCAACTGCACCAGTGGTTGTGGCCGGAGAATTTATCTTCCGAGTTACCCGAACAGCTAGATTTAGGATTGACCTTTACTTCTTCCATCGGGCCAGTAGCAGTACAACACAACGTTGAGCTTGTTCAGTCGAACTGTTTAAGACTGCTCTTGAGTCAGGGAATTGATGGTTATCATGAATGGTATTGGGGAGATGGTTGGGTACAATCTCGCCTAGAAGGGGTGTCTTTGTTACCCTTGAATTGGGGTCAAACCTTAAGTTTGCTGAGGCTACGTCAGTTTGTAGAGCAGCATAGAGCCTCTGACTCCTAACGTAAAAATTGATCTAAAGCCGCTTTCAACTCCTCAATTTCTACCTCAATGTTGCCCTGCTCAGCGGCTCGACCGATACACTCGCTTAAATGTTCATCCAGGATAATTCGTGCCACTTTATCCAAAGCCCCCCGAACTGCAGCAATCTGTACCAAAACATCAGGACAGGGGCGACTTTCTTGCACCATAGTCTTAATCCCTCGAATATGCCCCTCGATTCGAGACAGGCGATTGATAATTCGCCTCAGAGATTCTTCATCATGGACGTGACCATGAGTATGTTCACTATGGTTGTGATTCAGCTCTTGAGTCAGGGCATATTCTCTATCTTTCGAGATCATAGCGGTTTTATTAGTTTTCTTAGTCCAAGGTTAACCAACTTCCTGGGTATATCATTCATTGATAATTATTAAGCTTAACTTGTTGGGGTCTCTTGGGCTGATCACCCCTTGAGGTCAACCTCTTTGACTCTCCTGGAACTAGCCCAGGTAGTACTAACGTCATAGGAATAACTCTCAAAATAGCGATTAGATGCTTGTAGCAACTAATCCACAATCCTAAAAATCTGCCTCGAAACCCACTCCTGGCTGTGGGTGGGAGGAATCTCAGGGAAGCTAGACTTGAGTTAGGGGTTAATGCTAAGGGTCAGCAACAACTGACTAGTAACCACTAGCCGCCAAGTAAATCCCATGCTTAAAGGTGGTGGGATTGGCTTAGCAATAATATTCCCCAAAATTAACCAGAAGAATACGATAATACTATGTCATCAACTAAATTTTCGATTTGGCTTCGCTCAATTAGTAACTATCTCTTGGCTATCTTACTTGGAGTCTTATTGACAGTTGGCGTTTATCGTGTATCTCCCTCCAAGGCTGCTCCTGTACCCAGCACAGACTCAGTAACTCCCCCACTGATCGCCCAACAACTGCTGAATCCACAGCAAGCTAGTAATAGCAGTTTTGTAACAGCAGCGGTCAATCGGGTTGGAGCAGCAGTGGTGCGTATTGACACCGAGCGCACAGTTTCCAGGCGTGTCGATCCCTTTTTTGATGACCCCTTCTTCCGGCGCTTTTTCGGTGATGACTTTTCAACCCAAATTCCCCAAGAAAGACGTTTACAAGGTCAAGGCTCTGGCTTTATTATTGACAATAGTGGTATCCTACTGACCAATGCCCATGTTGTGGAAGATGCAGATAAAGTAACCGTTACCCTCAAGGATGGGCGCAAGTTTAATGGTAAAGTCAAGGGTGTGGATGAATTCACCGACTTAGCTGTTGTCAAAATTGACGGTACTTCCTTACCGATTGCCTCTCTAGGGGATTCGAGCCAAGTTCAGGTTGGAGATTGGGCTATTGCTGTTGGTAACCCCCTAGGGCTAGATAATACAGTGACTTTGGGAATTGTCAGCACCATAGGACGCTCCAGTGCTCAGGCAGGTATTCCTGACAAGCGACTAGACTTTATTCAAACCGATGCAGCTATTAATCCTGGAAACTCTGGTGGTCCGTTGTTGAATGCGACAGGGGAAGTAATTGGCATCAACACTGCTATTCGGGCTAATGCCATGGGAATTGGTTTTGCTATTCCCATCAACAAAGTCAAAGAGATTTCCAACAAACTAGCCCAAGGACAAAAAGTTGTCCATCCATATATCGGCGTTCGGATGACAACCCTAACCCCGGAACTAGCACAAGAGAACAACAATGACCCCAATTCTGTTTTCCTATTACCAGAAATCAATGGTGTCTTGGTAGTTCAAGTAATGCCGGATACACCAGCCGCTGATGCTGGTATGCGTCGTGGGGATATAATTGTTCAAATTGATGGAACACCTGTTACTAATGCTACACAACTACAGCGCCTTGTTGAAAATAGTGGAGTAAATAAGGTACTAGAGATAAAAGTAAGGCGCGGTAAGCAGACTACTAGCGTGTTTGTTCGCACCGATGCACTAAAAAATCCTACTTAGCTTGAGTTCGACATAACCAACTTTATCCAGGAGTCAGGAGCTTCGAGTCAGGAGTCAGAATAAATGATTTCCCAGTTAATTGGCAATTAATCAGAGTTTGATCAGCAATAAAATTCTGTATTATCCCCACACCTCCCAGACCTGGGATCACCTCCCACGCTCCCTGCGCCCGGGGCCGAGACTCCCCACGCCCGGGCCCTATCTCCCTACCTGGATCTATAGTCCTACTTTGAAGAATTGGTATTACTTCAGTTGGGGAAGAGTTCAAGGTTTCTGAGCAGATACAACTATGGCTGACATAGGCAGAAGCAGTCGATTATTTTGCCTATAGCTTGCAGTGTCCTGGTGAATTGCTGCCCGTATATTGTCAAGGGATTTACTAGTTTGAGCGCGCAGTATCCCACCTGTTCTGGCGGTGCCTTTATAAAAAGCATCAAAAAGTTCATCGGCACTGCTAAGTTCCCAGAGTAGAGGAATTTCCTGCACAGAAGGATTCTTAAATCCTAAATGTTGCAAACACTTGAAGCAATAATCCTGTTCACTAAACAGAAAAAATGGCGGCCCTTCTGGAAGAGTAATATCTGTATTTTTATAGGTCTCAATCGCCTTATTCATAATCTTCAACGCTATCGATTTTTCTGGCTTACTCCACACAGTAAACCCAAACCTGGCCTGGCTAGCAATTACCCGAAATGCTTCACCCAATGCTTTTTCTGGTTCAGCCAAATGCAAAATTCCAAAGTTCATTACGGCTGCTTGATATTGAGATTCGGGAAAGGGTAACGATTCCGCTTCACCCTGAAAAAATTCGATCGCGTAGCGTGACCGTAGGTCAATCTGGGGATTGAGTTGCTTGGCTTTGGCAACCATAGCGTCTGATAAATCTACCCCCGTTACCTTACATCCTCGCTTCTGGGCCTGGGCAGCCACATAGCCAGGACCAGTGGCAATATCAAGTAATTCCATATCCCTTCCCGCATTTACACTATCAAGCAGAGACTCGATAGTTTGGCTAGTTAGAGACGAAAAAGAGGAATGATATTGGTCTACTGACTGTTGCCATCCACAATATTCAAATTGTCTAAATTCTTTGGGATTATTGGTGGGTACTGTCATGTTGCGGTAATCTTTTTAGTAAGTCTAATGTCAATCCTAGTACTAAGGCTTGCTAGATATTGCCCACCCTATTTTTAGACAATCAGGCATTCCTGGGTAATCAAATCAGCTGCGCGGGTATCATCCGTGAAGTGAGCAACCCCTCTCTTGATTCTATCAGGGCTGTATCTCCAACTGACAATGAGAGTGCTATCGTGACCAGGCTCAAGGGTTTCTGGCACGTTTATGGAAATCCCGTCGGGAAAATCAAATATTAATCGACCGTCCTTCGGCCAATGGGCAGGGTAATCTGGCAGGGGAATTTCATCAAATGTGCCTGATCGTAATACCAGGGTATCTATGGCCTTAATGCTCGGATAATCCCGATTACTTACCTCTGGTCTCTGATTAGACCAGGGAAATGGGACAACGTCAAGTTTCACTTCGCGAAACAAGGAAATCCCGGAGAGTACACATCGATTCTCTGACTCCTTGGAGCGATCGGGGAAATAGCCAATTACCACGCTGATACGACGGTTCCCTTGGAACAGGTAAATTTCGGTGAAGTTGGCCTGGTCTTTCCTAAGAGGTCTGCTCATTACACCAGAGGATTTAGATGAAAACATCGTGGTTGAACTCAGATCGATGGGGTGAGAGATACCTGGACCGCATTTCTCAATAATCCACGTATTTTCTTGGACTTCCGAGGGGTCGTCTTGGTTAATAAAACATAGATAATGCTCAAGTTGAGATGCATCTGCCAGAGGAGTAAATCTTCTTGTGGAATCAAGGACTTTATCAAGAATTCCGTTACCCTTATATCGAGAAAGAATTCCTTTCCAGGTGAATCCATGATCCTCAATAAAGCGATACCATTGTCGGAATAATTTTTCGTCTGACTGGTCAGTTGACTGGTTGTCCTGAATCTGATTATGATCATTCATGGTTCTTTACTTCCTCTAGTCCGACTTAACCTACTCTAAGTTAACAAAGAAAGCGATTGGCCGTAGGCCACGCTACGCGACCTTTGGTCACGCGGGGCGCGTTCGCTATACTCGCGCCTACAGGATGGGATAGCGATCGCTATCACCTAGTCAAATAACTGATGCGATCGCATTTAGCGTGACCTTTCGGGAAAAACCCGACGCTGCGCGAACGGTCAATTCCGTAGGGGCTCAATGCTTAGCATCGCATTTTTTATCAACCCCTTTCTTTCTATGCTCTATAGGCACTTTTTTTGGCAATTATCAAAATTAATATCATCAAATTAAGGGTAATTCCAGCTATTTTTTCTACCAATTATTAGCGTTCACACTTCCCATCTCCCCATCTCCCCATCTCCCCATCTCCCCATCTCCCCATCTCCCCACACCCCCCACACTCTCTACACTCCCCATCCCCCAAGACCCAAGACTTGATTAGTTTTCCGCAATTCTCAGCTCATCAATGTTCCATAACGGTCCCCCTAAGCCAGAAAATTTGATATTCTCGATGCGATCGCGTACTGCCTGAAAGTCTAGTGAATTGACCAGGAAAAACACGGGCAACTCCTCGGCAACGATTTCCTGGAATCGACCATAAATGGCTTTGCGTTTGCTCTGATCAAGTTCTTTTATCCCAGCATTGAACAGACGGTCAATCTCTTGCTCCCAGTCAGACACTTCCCACCCTTCCAGTGGTGGTTGTCCGGGTTGAGGACCTTGATTAAATTGATGAAACGATCCTCCGCTATACCAGAAAACAAATATACTGTGAGGCTCACTCACTCCTGCTCCAAAGGCACCCACATAACACTCCCAATCTCGAGTCGATAGGAGCTTTCTGAGCACAAGGTTAAAGCTGAGTACCTGCAAATCTGCTTCTATCCCAATTTGGCTCAAGTCTTGTTTAATCTGAACTGCTGCGTCTACTCGGGATTTATCGTCTGATTTCACCAGCAAAGTGAATTGTACCCGGTTGCCATCCCAATCCAGCAGCTGATTTTGGGAGTTATAC
Organism: Moorena sp. SIO1F2; assembly: GCF_010672755.1. NCBI lineage: Bacteria > Bacillati > Cyanobacteriota > Cyanophyceae > Coleofasciculales > Coleofasciculaceae > Moorena > Moorena sp. SIO1F2. The sequence goes on along the minus strand of NZ_JAAHFV010000005.1, from coordinate 9,673 downwards.
CTGAAACCAGCCTCTAATAGTAATTGTTTTGCCTTCTGGGGTTGATAGTTGTAAACTTTTAACCCATCTTCTGGGGATAGGTAATAGGGACTTTGGACAGCAATGGGCGAATGTTGTACTTCACCGAGTCCCCGATAAATATTAGTTTTCATCTTTTCCCGGTCAATAGCATAGGCTACCGCTTGTCGAAAGGCCAAGGTATTGAACCAACGAGACTTGATTGGGTCTACGAAAGGTTTTCCCTGAGCATTGCGAGCTTTGTTGAGATTAAAACCGACAAACCTAATGCTAGGCATCGGTCCGCCATTGTAAATGGTGTATTTCCCCCGCTTTTCCTCTCGTTTGAGTAACCCAAACGCCTCGGGATTCACTCTGAGGCTATCCAACTCCCCAGAGCGAAATCTGAGTAACTGGTTATCAGAGGATGGGATAACTTGTAAGACAATCCGTTGAATGTAGGGTTGGGGATTTCCCTGAGCATCAGCACGCCAGTAATAAGGGTTGCGTTGTAGGATGACTCGCTCAGCAGGGGTATACTTTTGTAGTCGATACGGACCATTGCTAACAATGTCTTGGGGATTGGTGTTAGTGCCCCAAGTTGAAAGAAACTGGGGATTGCCATTACCATCAGTGGCTTGCACAGACTCTCGTAACGCATGAGCCGGTAGAATGGCTAGGGTTCCTGCGGATCTCACAAATGGCGCAAAGGGTTGTGGTAAGGTAAACTCAACTCGCTGCTGATCTAGTTTGCGCACCGATGGGTACTTACCAGTACTACCAATCTTGAGGAAATCTCGGGAAACTGTGGGAATCTTGGGATTCAGGTAAAGCTGCTGATAGGTAAAGATCACATCATCCACCGTCAGGGGTTCCCCATCAGACCACTTTAGCCCATCCCGCAGGGTGAAGGTGATCTGCTGTCGGTCTGAGGAAATGTCCCAAGATTCAGCTAGTGCTGGTTCCAACTCCCCTGTCATGCCATTCTCACTCAACAATCCTTCGTAGATGTAACCAAATACACCAAAGGGAGAGGTATTAACAATAGTGTTAAAGGTAGCTGGGTCACTAGGAGTAGCTAACACTAGTTGAGAGACCTGAGCTGCTTGAGTCTTAAACTGGTTCGGATGGCAACCTGTAAGGGTCAATAGACAAGATAGCACCAGCGCAACTGCTTGAAGAGGGAGGAGTGTGGGGAGTGTGGGGAGTGTGGGGAGTGTGGGGAGTGTGGGGAGTGTGGGGAGTGTGGGGAGTGTGGGGAGAGGGGGGAGTGTGGGGAGGGAAGAAGTAGTTTTGGATAAGAGGATATCTTCAAATATATTTTTGATCATTGTCTTGATGCAGTCGCGAATGGTAAAAGTATCGGGATTAAAATTTATGTAGCAAGCGGATCTGGGAAAAAATCCTGTGTACCTCTTTAGGTTAGAAACCGCTATAGATTTAGATTAACTAGAAAGGTTGATGCAGGTAATCAAAAAGTATCCCGATAATGACCAACAAAGCCTATTAGAGACAGCAGAGTCTTACCTAAGGGAATCCGTTGCTCCCTTGGCTAATGAGATTGATAGTGCTCCTGAGGTGTTACGAGAGGCTCTCAAGGGGATGAGCGTTCGCACTTTGCTAGGGCTACGGATTCCCAAATCCTGGGGAGGTGTCGAAGTCAGTAGCACCACCTTTCCATACTTTCAGCAACTGGTAGCACGGTATTCCGGTGCTTTGGCATTCTTGCAAATGCAACACCAGAGTGCTGGAGCAATGATCGCCTTCTCTGAGAATGAATCGTTGAAGCAGCAGTATCTTCCCAAATTAGCCAAGGGTCAAGTGCTAGTTGGTATCGGCTTTTCCCAAGTGCGACGAACAGGTAACCCACCGGTGAAAGCTATTCCGGTAGATGGTGGATATCAGATCAGCGGAAAAGTGCCTTGGGTTACTGGGTTTAGCTTGTTTCAAGAGTTTGTCATTGGTGCAGTATTGCCTGATGGTCGAGAAGTTTACGGTACGGTGCCATTGACTCCAACTTCCCAAGATGCAGGTGGTACTATTACCTTTAGCAAACCCATGGCATTGGCGGCGATGCAATCCACCAATACGGTTAGTGCTACCCTTACGGATTGGTTCTTACCCGAAGAAGGTGTGGTCTCGATTGCTAAAGCAGGTGCAATTCACGGAAATGACCAGAAAAAAGTTTTGTCTGCTGGTTTTTTGGCCCTAGGATGTGCCCAAGCTGGACTCGACATTGTAGAAGCGGCTGCCAAAACCAAGCAACTGGATTTTCTATTCAATGCTTTTGAATCCCTCAATGGGGAATTGATTCGCTGCCAGACAGCTATGATCCAAGCAGTAAAAGCCGATTCCCAGACCTTTGAACAACGACTACAACTGAGGACTTGGGCAATTAACTTAGCAGGACGATGTGCTCAAGCAGCGGTGACTGTGTCTAGTGGTGCTGCTAACTACAAACACCATGCTGCCCAGCGAGTCTATCGCGAAGCTTTGGTATTCACTGTCTCTGGTCAAACCACCGCTGTCATGGAGGGAACTCTGGCTCGGTTGATATAGCGCTACGCTTAGCGTCAGAATTTAGAATTTAGAATTTAGAATTTAGAATTTAGAATTTAGAATTTAGAATTTAGAATTTAGAATTTAGAATTTAGAATTTAGAATTTAGAATTTAGAATTTAGAATTTAGAATTGGAAATTGGGAATCAGGAATCGGGAAAACTGATCTGACTCCCGATCCCCCCATCTCCGCATCTCCCCATCTCCCTATCTCCCCATCTCCCTACTCTCTACTCCCTGCGCTATATGAGCTCCTCAGGGGTTCATTAGCTTAAGCAAAATAGTCTGCCATTTTTGTACTAATGCTTGATCACTAGTCTGAATTTCCTGAATTATCCACTGCTCCATCCCTAAGGACGCAAAAGAATATCTACCGTTACCTAACTCATCCTGATATTTATCAATAATTACGCCTTGTTCTACTAGGTTTGTTAACTCTCGTTGATGTTGGCTAAAGATTACGTCAATTTTAGTTAAGTCAATGTCACTTAAGTCAATAGTAATCTTTTGCTCAAGACCACCTTTTAACTTCGACCAAGCCATCAGTATCAACAGCCCTTGCTCGACATCGCTGCACCGTTGCCAAATATTTTGGAAAATATGTCTAGTTTGACTTTCAAACTCCTTGATAAAAGTTTCAGTATCGGGTAACTTCCCAGTTCTTAATGCTCTAAATAGCAAAGAACCAGCAATTTGTAGCAGCGCCGGATGTCCACCAGCCCTGTCTTTAATGACATTCCGTAATGCTGGTGTGATGGGAATACTTGCCATCAATTGCTCCACTTCAGTTTCCGTTAATGGCTTCAGGGACCGAAACAGATAGTGATTGTACCACGGGGATTTATCTGGGGTTAGACTCGGCCCAAGTTCATTGAGACGGCGGAGTGAGGTGACAATCATTGATAAATATCTCCTCTCCCGAGAGTGATAGGCAATACTACGACACTCACTTAGAAAGGCTTCCATGTCAGCTTGAGTATAGTGTGGGTTTTCCCGCAAAGCCGCATCATAGTCATCCACTAGCAACACCAAGAACTTGTTGTGTTTCCCAAGCTTGCGCAATACTTGGGGCATAGCCCTGGCAGTTGCTTTTCCGTGGTCGAGCAATGTCTCAATTTCAGTCTGAAGGTCTGGCTCACTATCCAATTTATAGATCAGCTCAGTTAGGACTTCTTGCCAAAACCCGGAAGCTGTAAACGGTTGGATACTTTCGCAACTGAGTAACACCATCACTGCCTGTGATGGGTCTTGTCCATACTCTTTCCAAACGTCTGGGGAAGCTAGGAGTTCCAGGAAAGAGGTCTTACCCATGCCTGGACCACCCCAAATCGCTAAGTTACTGCGGTTCGAGATTTGATTAAAACCAGCCAGAATTTCTGATTGTCGTCCCACAAAACGGTCTGGGGGAACTGGTGCGCCTACAACGAAAGGATTGTTTAATTGGTTATAGAATTGATAAGCTTGTTGATTTTCTGGCTCTATCCTTAGCACTTGGTCAAATTGCCGCCTGGCTAGGATAACTTCCCCTACTTCCATGAGGTGTTGTCCATAACCTAAATGCGATCGCACTAATCCATCCTGATTCCGGACTCGATCAATTTGATATGCTCGCTGATAGCATTCCACTGCTTTATCAAATACGTGACCTTCCAAATATATCCTTGCGATCTCGAATAAAGCACGAAAGTGATTGGGATTGGCTTTCAAAATCTGTTCATAGGGTTTTACTTTCTGCCATACATCCCCCTGATCAGTTTGTTCAATTGCTTGTTGATAACTAGCCTTAGCCTCTGGATCGAGGTCTTCCAATTCAAATATCTCTCGCCGCAATGGGTAACGTTGGATTAACCAGCGGCGGACTAATTCTATTTTTACCTTGTAGGATTTTTCTTTATAGGATGAAACTTGATCAGTTATGTCTACAACCCCCAAGAAACCTGATTCAACTAGTTTTTCCCTAGCTTGAGTCAAAGACTCGGTGATGGTAACGCCATACTCTTCCAGTAAACTCAACGGGTCTTGCACAACCTGAGTATAATTTCTTTCAGCTTTTTTTTGAGCCTCTGCTACTGCCGAAAATATCACTCGTTCCGGAATCGGTAATCCATCCCGAAACCAGGTTAATCCTCCCTCACCAATTTCAATGGCATCATCCACAATTCTGGTGACATCATCACCAGTTACCTGCCACTTTTGTTCAGTTCTAGCTTGAGCAAACAGTGCATGACATAGGACCTGAGTGAAATAGGGATGACCTGATGTTAATGCTAAGATAGCATCGATTGCCTCTGAGTCATAGGTCAAAGACCCCTGAGCTGGTTCAGTAGACTTCGCGGCAGTTGTCGGGAACAGGGAACAGGGAACAGGGAACAGTGGAGAAGAATTGACGCAAACACTATCAGAAAAATACTTTTGCAAGAGGTCTAGTAATTAACTTTGTGGCACTTCGTTCACTGAGCAAGCCAACTTTTTGGCTAGGAGCACCTTTAATTGAACTACCCCACCTGTCGCAGGGATGGGGATTCCCAGGCACAACCTATACGGCTGTTATATCCATGGGCGTGACTTTCCTTCGCACCGAAGGTAGCTGGGTGGGGTTAATTCCCAGTTTCTTAAGACCCCGCATTTTGATGTTTACTGCACCATTTATGTCAGCGTCATCGTGGTACCCACACTCAGTGCAAACAAATTTTTCTCCTTTTCGATTGTCTGCGCTAGTGTGGTGACACTTTGGACATCGCTGAGATGTATGTTTGGGGTTAATCTTGATGACTGGAATGCCTGACTTTGCAGCCACGACTTCAACCTTTTTGACTAATTCACCCCAGGCAGCGTCGGAAATTACACGATTAAGACCTTTCTTGGCTGATTGTCCATTACGGTCGTAACCACCCAAATCCTTGGGCTTGGGTTTACAGCGAGACTTCATCCCTTTGATGTTCAAGTCCTCAAACACCAGAGCATCTGCTCCATTACTTAGATTTTTTGCTGTTTCCCAATGGTATGCAGAACGTTTATTGGTAACCCGTTCGTGCAACGAGGCTACTTTGGAAAAGGCTTTTTTGCGATTGTTTGAACCCTTCTTCTTTCGACTCGCAGCTCGTTGTCTTAGTCTTAAACGTCTGGTTTGGCGTTTGGACTTCTTACTATTGGCTGGGTTTTGAACTATCTCTCCATCAGAAATACTAAGGAGTTTTCTGATTCCTAGATCGCATCCTTTAACACGATCAGGTCTAATCTCGTGTTTAGTTTTTACTGGTGGAACTGGTACCGATTTATCCTCGATCTGAATGCTAACAAACCATCCCCGTGATTGACGACGAACGGTTACAGATTTCATGGTAAAACCATCCGGGATGGGACGGGAATTATGGAATCGCATCCACCCTATTCCTGGTAAATAGATTCGATTACCATCTAGTTTTACCTGGCCTGGAGCATACTTGAGGCTCCGGAAACGATATCGCCTTTTAGGTCTTGGATATTTGGCTTCTCCCTTGAAAAACTTTGAAAAGGCTACATCCAACTGTCTTAACATTTGCTGTAGAACAGTCGAATTGATCGCTTTGTACCAAGGTCGTTGTTTTTTGAGGGAGGGGAGACTTGAACTTTGAACCTCGTAAGCACTCCGGCGAGGATTCTTTTGACTCTTTTTCCAGGGATAACCTATCGAGCTTGACTTGTTTACCGAACAGGACAATGGGCACGCCTCTCCATGAGTCTTCAAATCGCAGTAATTACCAAGTTTTGGTGATTTAACCTGCTCGTAGGACTCATTTCTATCTCTTAACAAGTAGTTGTACTGAGCCAATAGCATATCTAGCCATCGGTTCATTGTAGCTTCTTGCTGAGAGCTTGGGATTAGTTTATAGACGTAACCCAATTGCATAGTATCGACCTTTTTTTTCGGTGCTATCTTGATTATATATTACCGAAATTGATCTGACAAGAGAATGGTAAGACAAAAACCAATAAAAGTAGGACGCCCCTGTCTTCACGGCTCACCCAAAACAACACACACTATTAAGGCGACAAACACAGCTTGGAACGGATTAAAGAGATTGGCAGCTAAATCAGGTTTAAGCCTGTCAGAGTATTTAGAGTCGCTGGGAAAAACTGGGACACTACCTAGTTAATGGATTGTGGCTTACGCCACTTGAGAGGGTGAATTCATCCCCGTCCTCTTAGGTCGGGGTATTCTTCGCCCTCTCAAACTCTCCCACTCCGATAATCATCCGCTAGCAATACTAGGAATTTATTGTGTGCTCCCAGCTTACCCAAGACTTCAAGGAAATCCTTAGCAGTGCTTTTTCCCTCTTGGACTAATCTATCGATATCTGCTTGCAGCTCAGGATTGCTGTCCAGTTTAGTTTTAATCAAGCTTAAGACCTTTCCCCAGAAGCCAGACCCAGTGAAGGGATGGATACTGAGGCAATTTAACAACACAATCACTGCTTGCGATGGGTCGGTCTGATGTATTCGCCAGATTTCCGGCCAAGTGAGTAATTCCAGAAAGGAAGACTTTCCAATGCCCGGACCTCCCCACACTGATAGGTTACTGCGATGGGAGATTTGATCGAAAGCGGTTTCAATCAGAGCAGTTCGTCCCACAAAACGCTCTGGGGGGACTGGCTTACCGACAATGAAGGGATTGCTTGGCATTGGAACTAATCAGTAATTAAATCAGTAATTATTTCAGAAGTGTTGAACAGGGAATCGGGAATAGGGGGAATAGTATGGGTAGAGTCTGGGCAGGGGGAGGAGTGTAGGAAGAAGGGGGAGAGGAGGGCGGGGGCTCGGGCAGATTAATTAAGTTGTTTTCGATTAAATCAGTATCTTTAAGTAGATTTTTGCTCATTTTTCTCGTAGTTCCTACTCTGATGACAACAACGATTTTGGGAAACGTTTATGACTGGATTTAACTCTTGTGGGCACTATTTTCAGTATAGTGCAGTTCTCAATTGTGTGAGGTACTTTGCTCCTGGGTTGATGGAAGTCGGGAGTCGGGAGTCGGGAGTCGGGAGTCGGGAGTCGGGAAAAAATTCTGTGTCGCTCATTACTATGATAACCTGAAAAGGCTTGAAAACCCTATATTATCATGGTTTCATGCCTCGAAAATTTGAGTCTTTAATCAGACTACTATGAAATAGTTAAATTGGTGCTACGTTTCCAAAGATTTTAGATTTCCTGATCTGAATTTGTCTGTCCCGACAATTAATCTGATCTGTAGCATACTTTTTTCTATTTCCTATAACTAGCCAGTAATTATTCAGCTAATGCGCGTAGCGCATTAGCTGATAGCTGATAGCTGACGGATGAATGCTTACCTAGCGAGTCCAAACACTACCACCGAAGCCACCTGTTCTCCGAACTGCTGTTAGCCTGCGGTTTGAATCGATTCTGACTACCATTTCGCCAGAGCTGCGAGTCCGACCCCTAGGTACATCTGCCCAGTTACCAGCAACTTCATTCTTACCAATGTAGCCATGGAAGACATTGCTGAAAGTTCGGCCATTATTAGAACTTTGACCATACCACCAGAGTTCATTACCTACTTGCCGAATATAGTAGGTGCCACCATCATTGGCTCGCCAGGTACCAGTCAGACTAATTGCAACCGCTTGAGCTACCAAGTCCGGTGAGGATGTTTGGTCAAAGCTACTTTTCTGTTCTAGTTCAGGGACTGTGGCGGAGTTGCGATTAGCCCCATTGCCAAGAAAGTCTGGGATTTTTGCCAAGGTGGGATTTACCAGACTCATAGCAAAAACTGCACCACTGATACAAAGAGTTGCCGTACTTAGTTTAAAATTCATAATCACCTCTTTGAAACACTAGTGGAAGGAATCAAGGTCTCAAACTTTTCCCTCCAATTACTTATCAGGGTGAGTTTTATCGTTTACTCATGGGGTAGGGATTTTGTAATTTTTCTTAACAAAAGGAACAGGGATTAGGGAGTAGGGAGTAGGGAGTAGGGAGTAGGGCAAAGGGAACTTAGGATCAAAAATTTTCAGAATTCCTACACGGATCCCTATTTAATCAGTCCCGTAACGCACCACCGGGTCAAACAGCTTTAATGAGATGGACCCAATCCTCTGAGCTCTTTGCTACTGTTCCCTGTTCCCTATTCCCTATTCCCTTGTTCTATCAACTCTGCAACTTATTACCAGTCCTCAGAATCTGTCCAGCTAAGACAGCAGCACCAAAGCCATTATCAATATTCACTACTCCTATGCCTGGTGCGCAAGAATTCAACATGGTTAACAGGGGTGCCATACCACCAAAACTGGCTCCATAGCCGACACTAGTAGGAACGGCAATTACTGGACAATCGGCCATGCCAGCTACCACACTGGGTAATGCTCCTTCCATCCCAGCTACCACAATTAAGACATCGGCTTCGACAATCATCTGTCGATTATTCAGCAAGCGGTGGATACCAGCTACCCCCACATCCCAAAGGCGCTTGACCTGAAACCCACATAATTCAGCGGTAATGGCTGCTTCCTGAGCTACTGGTAAATCCGATGTGCCAGCGGAAATTAGACTAATGGTGCCGGGATACTTAGGTTCGAGCTGAGATGGTGCGATCGCACAAATCCGAGCTGTGGAATAATACTGTAACTCTGGGACTTTTGACTCTAGCTCCGTTGCCACCTCTGGTGTAATCCGTGTTGCCATTACTACCGGATTCCGCTGGCGCATGACCGCCATAATCTGAGCAATTTGGTCTGGGGTTTTTCCCTCTCCCCAAATTACCTCAGGAAATCCAGTTCTTAAGGTGCGGTGGTGGTCAATTTTGGCAAAATCACCCACTTCTTCGTAGGTAAAATCTTTGAGTTTATCTAGAGCAACAGTTGGGCTAAGGTCACCAGCCGCCACCGCTTCCAGTAGAGATTTTAATGCTTCGGGTTGAGTCATTTTTTTTTAAGGGAGTAGGGAGTAGGGAATCGGGAGTAGGGAGTAGGGAGTAGGGAATCGGGAGTCGGGAATCGGGAGTCGGGAATCGGGAATCGGGAAGAAGTTTTAATGGTTTAATGTTGAGCTACGATTTATAGCAATTCTCTTTACCATGAGGTACAAAGGTATCCCCCTAAATCCCCCTTTTTAAGGGGGATTA
>NZ_JAAHFV010000499.1:0-3735 GCF_010672755.1 Moorena sp. SIO1F2 | reverse complement strand
CAGACGAGGGAAGGCCGGCTGCGGGACGGGAGGGCAGACGGGTGCGCTTCCGAGCTGTAGGGAGTAGGGAGTAGGGAGGAGGGAGTAGGGAGTAGGGAGTAGGGAGTAGGGAGTAGGGAGTAGGGAGTAGGGAGTAGGGAACTTCAGATTTTACAAATTTACTGTTGTCGAAGCTTTCGGTAATATTACTCCGAAAAAAAACGCGATGCTCAGCAAAGAGCCGCTACGCGATTGACCTGCATGTCACGCTACGCTAACGCTAACTTGTTATTACAATTTTAGCTAACCGATTTTATCGGTAATTTTAATTAAAAAAAAACGCGATTGACCTGCATGTCACCCTACGCGATTGACCTGCATGTCACGCTACGCGAACGCTTCCGATATTTTCCCGATTCCCGATTCCCGATTCCCGATTCCCGATTCCCGATTCCCGATTTCAGATTCCCGATTTCCTCGTTTCCTTTAAATTATCCCTCAAAAAAAATTCTAAAAACCCTTGACAAATATGTTAGTAATCATTATGATTATATTTATTAAGTTAAAAACATTGTTTCGACTATGCATCACAATTTTCTGCCAAATTCAGACAACAATCCAGAGGATATCACTCCGGAGATTACTCCTGAGGAGTTTTCCGAAAAAGAATTCCTTGTTCCGTATATTCTGAAGGGAACTCGCCAGCAAATAAGCCATACCATGCATATCCTTAATGCCATGGGCTATGCACAGCTTTCGGAGTGGAGTCCTCTTCAGCCCACTGGAATTCCAGGGCAATTTATGACGATGATGAGGAGATACTGGATTTGGCGTTAACACCTTAAATTTCTGGGGGGGTTTCCCCCCCGGACAAAGGCTCCGGTCTGTTCGCGTAGCGAACAGATTGGTAATAAAATTGAGTGCATAAGCGAAAATTCCTAGCCGTGGAAAGTATTTCTGCGGCTATTTTTTTGGGTTAGCAGGTTTAAGGTTAGTATGTTGTTCGCGTAGCGTGGCCAAAAGGCCAAGGTTAGCAGGTTTAAGGTTATTATTGTTGAAGGTTAGTAGGTTGAAGGTTAGTAAGTTTAAGGTTAGTAGGTTTAAGGTTAGTAGGTTGAAGGTTAGTAAGTTTAAGGTTAGTAGGTTTAAGGTTAGTAGGTTGTTCGCGTAGCGTGGCCAAAAGGCCAAGGTTATTAGTGTTTAAGGTTAGCAGGTTGTTCGCGTAGCGTGGCCTTTTGGCCAAGGTTAGTTTATTGCATTGATGAGGTACATTTATAAATCTCAAAGTCCCCCTTTTTAAGGGGGATTTAGGGGGATCGCTTTGTCCCTAATCGGAGAGAGAATTGCTATTTTATGTTAAAGGTTATTATGTTGAAAGTTATTAACAGGCTCAGCTCATCAACACCAAACCTCGCACCATTAGTATTGTCTTGAGCCAATCACTAATATCATCTCCGGATAATTACCCTTAATAAAAATCTGCCCCATCTCCCCATCTCCCCATCTCCCCACACTTGCCTGCTCCGAAGCTCCCTAAAACCAAGATGCTCTAAGGTTCTGTTCGCAGATATCCAAGAATAGTGCTAGTATTAAATAATCCTGGAAATCGATTCAGTAATGCGGTAGACTGAGGAGCAGGTAATATAAGTAATAGGATAATTTTCAGCAATACTTTTAAGGTAACCTTTGCCAGTAATAAGGTTGGATCATGTCTGAGGGCATGGCAAAGAAATCGGAGTGCGGCTAGGGTTATGTGTCGTTCTGGAAATGATTCAAAAGCCTTGAAAATTAGGTACTTATACAGGTTAGCGAGGCTGTGCTTTTTCAGATATTGTAGAGAATCAGGAGCAGCAGCAAAGGCTCGTTCAATTACTTGTAAGCAACCTGCTTCCATCTTGGAAGTATCAGAAGAGGCTGAATTAGCTGAGACTCGATATAAAATGTGTGGGTATGGTACAGCTACAAAGGGATAACGAGCTGCGAGCCGCAGCCACATATCCCAATCTTCTGCCTGGGTTAGGGATTCATCAAATTGACCAACTGTGTCAAATGCTTTCTTACGAATCAGGACGTTAGAACCATTTTCCAAAAAATCAGTTAGCAAGAGCTGAGGATAAACATTACCATTGAGAGTGATATGGTTACCCCGCCGCACAAACTGACCTGATTCATCGATATAATCTGTCCAACTATAGGCAACGGCGGCTTGGGGGTTTGCCTCTAAAGCCTTTAACTGGAACTCTAATTTATCTGGATGCCAGAGATCATCGGCATCTAGGAAAGCAATATAGTCCCCTGAAGCATGGGATAATCCACGATTACGGGCTGAGTTGACACCAGCATTGGGATAGGAAAAAATTTTTAATCGAACATCTTTGATACTATAAATTATTTCCCCTGTCGAGTCTTGGGAGCCATCATCAATGACAATTATTTCAAAATCCGTAAATGTCTGATTTAAAACAGATTGAATAGTCTGTTTGATAGTTTTTTCGTCATTATAAACCGGTATAATTATAGATATTAAGCTGGCCTTCATTTAAATTTCATGGTTCTGACATTAAGGGAGTAGGGAGTAGGGAGCAGGGAGCAGGGAGTAGGGAATAGGGAGTAGGGAGTAGGAAAAAATTTAAGTATTTAGTTTAATATGATAGCTGATAGCTGATAGCTGATAGCTGATAGCTGATAGCTGACAATGCTATACTGATTTAGTTCTATGGTTCATTAGCCCCTTAATAGTTTCTTCTGGAGCATTTTGCTGCTTCAAATAGTTTTTGAGAGTTGTTTCAGTTTGACTCTTGAGTAAAAAATCACTGACTAACAGTTTAATAACTTGCCTAACATATAAAATAGCATACCTCCAGAAAGGTACATGTTTTGAATTTTGATAAATTATATTGACCATATGCCAGATATTATAATTTGACTTTAAATTAGTGAATCCTTTCAAAATCTCTAGTCTTTTGGCTGTATTCGGTTGAAGATACCATTGTAGTAAAGGGGGCATATAACGAATCAAGTCATTTAAATTATAATCAGTAGTGGCTTGGAGTTTACTTGACAAAATCACGTTAAATCCTGATTTATGAGCACGACTAACAAACTCAAAGTCACCGCCGTAATGCCGGAATCTATCAGCATCTGGAAATCCAATTTTATCGACCACTGCTCTGGGGATGATAGCTATATTACCATTTAGGGTATCGACTGACCTAGCTTCTGCTGTCGCAAAATAATCCATACTCCGAATTGGCTGTTTTTTATGCATGCCACTGAACACAATCCAATCGGAATAGGTTTTATCCCGGACAATACCCCCAACAATTGTATTATTGTACAGTGGAGATTGACAAATATCAATCAGGTTGTTAAGGAAATTGTCTGACAGAGAAATATCATCATTTAGCCACACTAGGTAATCGGAGTCTAATTTATCTATGGCATAGTTCATCCCGAGACAAATTCCACCTGTCCACCAAAGATTGCCATCTCCCTCAATTAAGTAAACATTGGGAAATTGACGTCTAATCATGTCTCGGGTGCCATCTGTGGAACCATCATCTACTATGATGACTGAAATGACTGAGGTATTATCGGTATTTGCTTGAGGAATTTGCTGAAAAATTTGACTCAGAATATTCTGAGTATAGTGTTGCCTATTTCTAACTGGAATAATTAAGGATATTTGAGTCATTTTAGCAAAGGGAGTAGGGAGTAGGGAGTAGGGAATAGGGAATAGGGAGTAGGGAGTAGGGA
>NZ_JAAHFV010000498.1:0-3757 GCF_010672755.1 Moorena sp. SIO1F2 | reverse complement strand
GACTGCGACAGGCAGGGATTGACCCAGATGAAATTTAAGGTGAATGGTCATAAAAATAATAAAAAGTGTGGAGCTTACTGATTAACTGTTAGAACCTAGGAGTTTTGACGAATCACCTTTTCCCCAATGACCTTTTCCCCAATAACCAATTTCTAATGAATAATATTAATTCAAACCCCAAAATTCGTATTGAACATCTGATTAAAATTTATGGCGAAAAACCCCAAGCTGCCCTCAAACTGTTTCGCCAAGGTGGGAGTAGGGATTCTATCTTAGAAAAAACTGGTCAAGTCTTAGGTATTGCTGATGTTTCTCTGACAGTCAATCAAGGAGAATTGTTTGTGGTCATGGGGTTATCCGGTTCCGGAAAATCTACCCTAGCTCGCTGTATTAACCGCTTAATTAATCCCACCAGCGGCAATATCTATATCGATGATGAAGACATTGCCCATGTTGATGAGAAGCGGATGCGAGAGATTCGCCAGAGCAAGGTCTCAATGGTATTTCAGCGATTTGGATTATTTCCCCACAAAACAGTTGCAGAAAATGTCGGGTATGGTCTCAAGGTCCGGGGGATAGATCAAGCCAAACGCCGCAAAAAAGCCTTGGAAACCTTAGAGGTGGTAGGTTTATCCCAATGGGCAGATTATTTACCTTCATCCCTCAGTGGTGGCATGCGTCAACGGGTCGGTTTAGCCCGCGCTTTAGCCACAGATGCCGAGATTTTACTCATGGATGAGGCATTCAGCGCCCTCGACCCCCTAATTCGGCGGGACATGCAGGATGAATTACTGCGACTCCAGACAGAACTGCACAAAACCATTGTATTTATCAGCCATGATATTCAAGAAGCCCTTAAGATGGGCGATCACATAGCAGTGATGAAAGACGGTTATATCGTCCAAACTGGCACACCAGAAGAACTGGTTAACCAACCAGCTGACGACTACATCCGTGCATTCATCCAAGATGTTAACCGCGCCCAAGTCCTAAAAACTGGGTCAATAGCTCGTCAAACCCCTGCCTTAGTTCTTAAAGAAAACTCTGCTAAGGCTGGACTGGAAAAGATGATAGACCATCACCTCCAACAAATGTATGTTGTCGATGAACACAGCAAACCAGTTGGAATTGTCAAGAAACAATGGCTCGAAGCAGTCCTCCAAAAAGGAAGCGAAGACATTACTGAAGTGATGGAAACGGACTTCCCCACAGTCAACGCTTTAACCCACCTAGAAGATATATTTCACCTCTACCGAGATGGACTTCCTGTTGCTGTAGTCGATACTGACGGTACATTCAAAGGAATGGTGGAACAGTCTGATCTGATCGCTAGTATTGGCAAACCTCAAAAGCTTGTCCAAGACAACAGCTGATAGCACCTCAAGTAGCATCTCAAGTAGCGCTTTAGCTGATAGCTGATAGCTGATAGCTGATAGCTGATAGCTGATAGCTGATAGCTGATAGCTGAATGCTTACAAAGAAAATATCTAGATAAATCGACAATCTATACTATAAGAAGGTTCCTCGGAATAGTATTGTGTTCAATTCTTTAATTCTATCCCTTAATAATATCGCAACAAGCCAAGTCGGTCTAGATATTATCTTGAATCCCTTTGAGCTTTATACCTTACCCCTGGACGAGTGGATTACCGCAGTAGTTAATTTCCTAGTTGACAACTTCCGTCCCTTCTTTCAAGCAATTAGCTTGCCCATTACCTGGACTCTGGAAGGGATACAATCGCTTTTCCTATCGATTCCTCCCCTAATTTTCCTGATTATTCTGGGCTTGATAGTATGGCAAATTGCTGGGGGTAAAATTGCTATTTATAGCCTTATTGCCTTGACCTTGATTGGCTTTTTTGGAGCTTGGGAACAAGCCATGACTACCCTGGCGCTAGTGGTGACAGCTGTAGTCTTTTGCGTGGTGATTGGCATTTCCCTTGGCATTGCCTGTGCTAGTAGCGATCGCGTGGAGAAATTCCTGCGACCTCTGCTTGATGCCATGCAAACCCTGCCGTCATTCGTCTATCTTGTCCCAGTAGTAATGCTATTTGGCATTGGTGCAGTGCCAGGAGTAATCGCTACTCTAGTCTTTGCTGTTCCCCCCTTGATTCGCCTGACCAACCTAGGTATCCGACAAGTATCTACAGAAGTTGTCGAAGCTGCGATCGCATTTGGCTCAACCCCAATACAAATGCTTTGGGAAGTGCAAATTCCCCTAGCAATGCCAACTATCCTAGCTGGAGTCAACCAAGCCATATTATTAGCACTATCGATGTCGGTGGTGACTTCTATGATTGGTGTCGGGGGACTGGGACAGATGGTCTTACAAGGTCTCGGTCGGGTGAATGTCGGACTAGCTGCTGTGGGAGGATTAAGCATCGTGCTGATTGCGGTGATGCTCGACCGGATCACTCAAGTGGTGAGTCAAGGCAACAACCAAATCCCTTGGCTAGAGCGAGGACCGATTGGTTTTGTGCGTTTGAGGTTAACCAGTAAACCACGGACTGGGACTACTGTTGCTGTAACGGTTTTAGTGGCATTGCTTGTGGGTTTCATCAGCTGGCAACAAATTCCCCAAGCTACAACCGAATTAACTGCATCAGAAATAGCCCTACCTGGGAAAGGGGTGAAGGTACGCTCTACCTATGGTTATCTAGCCGATTCACAATTCATGACACACATCGTTAACACGGCTCTGGAAAAGCTCGGTTACGAGATTGAAAAACCCAAACAACTCCAACCAACCACCAGCCACATCGCTTTGGGTAATAACGACCTCGATTTTACCGCTAGCCACTGGGAAAAGTTACACACAGAATTCTTTGAAAAAAATGGTGGCGAAAAGAAATTAGAGCGAGTTGGAGTTATTGTTTCTGATCTGTTGCAAGGGTATCAGATTGATAAAAAAACTGCTGAAAAATACAATATCACCAATTTGGAACAACTCAAAAACCCTAAAATTGCCAAACTCTTTGACTCCGATGGAGATGGTAAGGCAAATTTAGCCGGTTGTATTCCCGGTTGGGGATGTGAGTTAGTTATTGAGCATCACTTAGATGCTTATGGGCTCAGGGATACTGTCGAACACGACCAAGGAGAATATAGCGTCCTAATTGCGAATAGCATTGCTCGCTACAAACAAGGAAAACCCGTCTTATACTACACTTGGACTCCCCTGTGGCTGGCTACGGTATTAAAACCAGGTGAGGATGTGGTTTGGCTAGAAGTTGCCCAAACCAATCTACCAGAAGCCCAGAAAGGGTTGACAGAAAAACATACTTCAATCGATGGTAAAAATCTCGGATTTGCGGTGGATCGGGTTCGCTTTGTGGCCAACAAAAAATTTATAGCAGCCAACCCAGCCGCCAGAAAATTGTTTGAGCGATTTAAGATGTCGATTGAGGATATTAATGCTGAAAGCCTACGGGCCGAAAAGGGGGAAAATAGCCCAGCAGATATCCGTCGCCATAGCCAAGAATGGATTAAAAAGAATCAAAAGTTGTTTGATAGCTGGGTTGAAGAAGCTAGAAACGTTGGAGAAACTTCTGGAATTTGAGGTTTCCTATAATTTACGAGAACATGAATATTGTCAAACTTGAATAATTGGTCATTGGTAAAGGGTAATTGGTATTTGTGATTAATCCCGAGTTATAGCAGAAGTCAGAAGTCAGAAGTCAGAAGTCAGAAGTCAAACTCTTGCGCTTACTTAGGTTTGAGACTTTTGTCATGTCCGCGCCTGCCCTGGGGACTGCTA
>NZ_JAAHFV010000497.1:0-3773 GCF_010672755.1 Moorena sp. SIO1F2 | reverse complement strand
CTTATAACTTGTTGTCTATTTTAGGGCTATAAATCTTAAATTTAGTGAATCTGTCACTTTTTTCTTTCTGCTTGCCTAAAATCCGGATTTCTACGTACTAGGTAAGCATTCAGCTATCAGCATTCAGCTATCAGCTTTTGAATAAAACAGGTAAGCATTCGGATAATGCTGAGTTACCTCTGCTGGGATGGGATTCATAGTCTTTGGCTAATAGTTAAGTTAAGATCTTCTGCCAGTAACAGGTGATCTTCAAGTTCACTGGCTGAACCCATAGCAATTTGAAGGAAACGGGCTAGTTCGGCAACTCCGTTGCCTTAAGCATTAAGCTAACTGCTGACAGCTGACGGCACCTCAAGTAGCACCATCTGTAGCGCATATGCTTACTCATGAACCAAAGCATAATGGAAATAATAAAATAAACGTTATTTTTTGCTATTGTTCAACATGATTCGTCAACTTTAAACCCTGTGGTATTTTCCTCCGAGCGTCTTCTGTTTACACCAGCCACTCCTGACTCCAATGCCATTCCTACTATCTTTGCCTTTCCTAATCAATACAACGTCGGTATTACTAGTCTTGGCTATCAGATAGTGTGGGCATCTTTAGCCTTGCGCCCTGACCTAATGGTCAGCCGCTTATTCACCGATTACCATGAGCCATTACCGAGACAGCCAGAATTACTAGGTTATTCTATATCATGGGAATTGGATTATGTCAATATCTTAGCGGGATTGGAATTTTTGGAGATACCCCTATACTCAGCACAACGAGACTCTAGCCATCCCCTAGTGTTTGGTGGCGGTCCCGTGTTAACGGCTAATCCAGAACCCTTTGCTGACTTCTTTGATGTGATTTTGCTCGGAGATGGGGAAATCCTGCTAGATAATTTTATCGATGCTTATCAAGAGGTTCGTACTGCTGAACGTAATACTCAACTGCAGCATCTGGCTCAAGTCCCTGGAGTTTATATACCCAGTCTATATCAGGTAACCTACCATGACCTAACCAGTGCGATCGCATCCATTCAACCAGTGTCTGATCAGATTCCTGCCACCGTATCTAAACAGACCTATCGGGGCAATACCCTGTCTGCTTCCACAGTGGTCACCGAAAAAGCCGCTTGGGAAAACATCTACATGGTAGAAGTGGTGCGCAGTTGTCCAGAGATGTGTCGTTTCTGTCTGGCCAGTTACCTGACGTTACCATTTCGTACTCCTAGCGCTATCGATTCGTTGATTCCAGCTATAGAAAGGGGATTAAAGGTAACAGACCGGATTGGCTTACTGGGAGCATCCGTCACCCAGCATCCCGAGTTTGATGTTTTGTTAGATTACCTAAATCAGCCACAATACAACCATGTGCGCTTGAGTATTGCTTCAGTGCGAACCAATACAGTTACCGAAAAGCTAGCCCAAACCCTAACTAAACGGAACACCCGTTCCATTACGATTGCAGTGGAAAGTGGCTCACAACGGTTGCGCGAGATTATTAATAAGAAACTCACCAATGACCAAATTATCCAGGCAGCAGTGAATGCTAAAGCAGGGGGATTAAAACGTCTGAAACTCTACGGGATGGTAGGAGTTCCCGGAGAGGAAATAGCAGATGTTGAAGAAACTGTAGCGATGATGGAACAGATTAAGAAAGCAGCCCCCGGTCTAGGCTTAACCCTCGGTTGCTCCACCTTTGTTCCCAAAGCTCATACACCCTTTCAGTGGTTTGGTGTCAATCCCCAAGCCCAGAAGCGCCTCAAGTTGTTGCAGAAAAAATTGCGATCGCAAGCCATAGACTTTCGACCAGAAAGCTACAATTGGTCAGTAATTCAAGCACTCATTTCCCGAGGGGATCGTCGCTTATCCCAACTCTTAGAACTAACCAGGCATTATGGGGATTCCCTAGGCAGTTTCCGCCGTGCCTTTAAACAATTGCGAGGACAGTTACCTGAACTAGACTTCTACGTCTATACCGACTGGTCAACAGAGCAAGTCTTGCCTTGGAGTCATCTGCTTGGGCCACTTCCTATGGCCACCTTGCTCAAGCACTTAGGTGCTGCGACAGCCCTGGGGGTAGGGAATGGGGAATAGGGCGTGTGGGAAGTGTGTGGTGTCAGTTATTTTATTTGATAGGATATCTATTTGATCCGAAGTTCGCTATTCCCGACTCCCTACTCCCTACTCCCGACTCCCGACTCCCGACTCCCGACTCCCTGTTCCCTTTACTATTTATTACTGTTACTAATTACAACCTATGCTTGAGATATTCAATGAAATACAGAATACATGGCAGGATATAGTCCTACCTGTAGATAAAAGTAAAGATTGTTGGACAGTTAGCCAACAATTCCGTGATCATGTAAAACAATTTTTACCGAAAAAAAAATCTACTTTATTAGAGGTGGGATGTTACAAGGGCTTGACCGCAAAGCACCTAGCTGATCACTTCACTCAATATCTGGGTTTAGATGTTAACGATAGGTACCTGAGAGTAGCAAGACTAAACAATCTTTTGAATTTTAATGTAAAATTCAAAAAATTTGATGTGTATAATTCTGATTGGAATGAGTTAACCTTTCCTGCTGATGTGGTTTTAATAGATGCACGTCACAAATACGAGTATATCAAACAAGATATTGATAACTGTTTAAAGCGATTTAAGAATGCATTGATCATTTTTGATGATTACGGAGCATGGGAAAGCGTCTTTAGGGCAGTTAATGAAGCGATCGATGAAGGTAAGTTAGAGGTAGTTAAAGAAATTGGAGTTGAGAAAGGCCAGCAACTGTGGCCAGATCAGAATAATCCATACTCTTACACACATTTTGGATCAGAAGGATTGATTTGCCGTAGTAGTAGAGCGGTTTTCAATTAGGTTAGGTTTTGAGGGAGTAGGGAGTAGGGAGTAGGGAGTAGGGAGCAGGGAACGACGACTGTTCCGAAGATTCCTGCTCCCTAAAACCTAGGATTAAATTACCTCACTCGTCCTGAGAACTGCTATATTATTCTTCAGCCAATCTTCTCCTGAATTTTTAATTTTGCAATCAAGGTTTGGCGTAAGTTGAATGCATGGAAGATGCTTAAAATATCACATTGCCACTCAGGCAAGAGCAACGTCATCCCAATCTCTTCTAAACTATTGAGCAGACAAAGGGCGATTGCGAACCACAGGGTTTTAGCATAGTCAAAACCAAATAATCCCACCGTGGCCACCAGTAGCGTTAACCCCCATATTTTCGCAGTGTAGGTATGGAAGCTAGGGAATTTTCTGAACTTGATTAGACTGATTGTGAACAAAGTAACTTGGGCAGCGATCGCTAACAATAAAGGGATTTGGAAATCTTTGATAACCTTGGGGTATACCAAGCAGGTGCTAATGGCAACGCACAAGTATAGACAGATATCTGCCCAACTATCTGCTTGACGAAGTTGGACTGTACTAACCTTTAATCGACGAGCAATGATGCCATCAAAAATGTCTGACAGTACGGCAATGATATAACCAATAATAAACCAATAGCTGATGTTACGATCCAGGGCATCTAAAAGGAGTAAGGGAGCAATTGCAAAGCGAATCCTAACTAGAAGGCTAGGAATAATCCGCTAGCAGCGACCCCCCCCCGTATTGATATGTACGTATGTCCCTGGGGTAACCGGCGTTTTGCACTCGCGGCATTTTGCACTCGCTCGAGTTCTTAGGTTAGGGGTTAGGTTAGACTTAGTTAGGTCTTAGGTTATTCTTAGGTTAGATCGTAGGGTTAGGTTTAGGTTTAGTTAGGT
>NZ_JAAHFV010000496.1:0-3796 GCF_010672755.1 Moorena sp. SIO1F2 | reverse complement strand
ACATATCCTTTCTTCTGGCAAATGGATAGTGTACAGAAATCTTCTGTAAAATAATCAATGGTAGAACTGGCAAGATGCCAGTTCTACCAGGTCAGTGCCAGTTCTACTTACCATCAACCACTGGCAAGATGCCAGTTCTACCAGGTCAGTGCCAGTTCTACTTACCATCAACCATTGGCAAGATGCCAGTTCTACCTACCATAGGCCACTGGCAAGATGCCAGTTCTACACAAGATGCCAGTTCTACAGGATCAGTGCCAGTTCTACATCAGTCAAACCAAACCATAGTGATGCCACCAACAAGTCAAGAAGAACAGCAATCAAACCTTATTATCAACCACCATTGGCGAGAAATTCAGTACTTTGCTGAAGACTTGGGAAATGGGATCACTTTGGACATGGTTGCCATCCCCAGTGGCACTTTCGTTATGGGTTCCCCAGAAACCGAAGAGGGGCATAGAGACAGTGAAAGTCCCCAGCATCAAGTCACCCTTAAATCCTTCTTGATGGGCAAATACCCAGTTACCCAAGCCCAATGGCAAGCCGTCGCCGCCCTACCCCAAGTCAAAACAGAACTTGAAAGCGATCCATCCGAATTTAAAGGGGAATACCTACCTGTAGAGCAAGTCTCGTGGTATGATGCAGTGGAGTTTTGTGAGCGGCTGTCCCAGTATACGAAACGCCCTTATCGCTTGCCCAGCGAAGCCGAGTGGGAGTACGCCTGTAGAGCCGGAACAACCACCCCGTTTCATTTTGGAGAGACGATTACGACAGACTATGCTAATTACGATGGAACAGATGATCAACAGGATCGTTGGAAAGGGTCTTATGGTAATGGGCCATCAGGGATTTATCGGCAAGAAACAACCCCAGTGGGGAGTTTTGGGGTAGGGAATGACTTTGGACTCTACGATATGCATGGGAATGTTTGGGAGTGGTGTGCAGACCATTGGCATGATAACTATATAGGTGCGCCGACGGATGGTAGTGTGTGGCTAGACGATAACCATAACGATAATCAAACTAAATACCGAGAAAGGCTGTTGCGGGGTGGTTCCTGGGACAACTTCCCTGAGGACTGCCGTTCTGGGTCTCGCGACAGCTGTAATCCGGCTCTCTGGCCCGACGTCGGCTCTTTTGGTTTGCGTGTGGTGTGTGGGTGTGCGTGGACTCTGTAACCCTTTGCCCCTTTGCCCTTTTGCCCTTTACCCTTTTTTTCTTTTACCTCTCCCTCCTGTAGAACTGGCATCAAGCAGCGTGACCGGAATTTCAAATGGGTAGAACTGGCATCAAGCAGCGTGACCAGCAATTTCAAATGGGTAGAACTGGCATCAAGCAGCGTGACCAACATTTCTGTGTTCCCCCTGTAAAACTGGCATCAAGCAGCGTGACAACTACCCAGAACCCTGCCTATAGTTAAGCTGTTGCTTAAATAATAATACAACATTAATGTCTAACAACAATAACAGCCCCATTGGATTATCTGAATTTATCCAACAGGTTAAACACGATCTGCTCTCCGTAGCACCAGGTCAGGAAAAAGATGCTCCCTTGTTGTGTGTTGAGTCTGTGGAACTGGAACTACAAGTTAGTGTCAAGCGAACTGCAAAAGCAGGTGCCAAGGGAAATATCAAAATTAACGTACTAGGAACTGGAGGCGAAGTAGGAGGCGAACTGGGTGGCGACTTAGGACGGGATGAGATTCATAAAGTCAAAGTGAAATTATCTCCCCTCTTCGATAAAGAGCGTCTGCTGGAATTTTACCAGACCCTTCATAGAGACAAAGTGCCAACAACCGTCAAGAATTCTTTAAAGGCACTCCTTAAAGGCAATGAGGAGGGCAATCTGAATGATGACCTGGGTGACTAACAGCATTCCCGATTCCCGATTCCCGATTCCCGACTCCCGATTCCCCATTCCCCACACATATCCTCTTCGCCACATGGAAACCAACCAGATAAGCTGTCATCTGCGTACTAATCCGGGGCAAGGGCACAGAAGAAAGGTCAGCCACATAGACATTAGCTGACCCGTATACTTTACCAGTATCTATTGCATTGTCGAGTCCTTTATCAATCGCCTTACCGAATAGGCATCCCCCCGACAAGTGCTGCTCCGACAGTAAAAACCTGCGACTGTAAACATCAACATACTCCTCAATCTGGTTCTCTTCGTAGGGCATCTTAGTTACCAGTCGCAAAAACCACTTAACTAACCAATGTGGCTGTTCTCCCAAACCGTTCAACAGTGCCATGTGCTTGGCAATCTCACTGTTAGCTACCACTTTATCCTGATTGAAATGGGATTGTTCCTCTTCTCCAAAGAAATCTAATTCAATCCGAGAGTCCTCCCTTGAATAGCAACCCTCTTTAGCAGCATTAAACTTAATCGCGGCAGTAATCAAGCTTGGGTCATCATGCCATGGTTTGCCTTGAACTAAGTTATAAAGTCCCCACAACAGGTTAATGATGAAATTGACTCCCTGAAGAAACACCCTAATCACGTTCTTGATGATATTAAACAACCAAGGTAACCTGATCACGAACTTCTTCAGCCAGTTTGGGAACAGAAACGCCAGATAAAGGTGGGCAATCATAAACCACAGCCTCTCAAAATTACCGGAAAAGAAATCGAAGCAGCAAACCGTTTCCTGTCCCGGTTGTTCTGGTTCTGGTTGCCATACTGTTGTCGCAAACACAGGGATGTACACATCCCGAGTGGTAACATCAATGCTCTTGTCCACGACGTAGATGCCCAGGGGCATGACAATATGGTCATTCACATGCTCCCCGATCTGATCGTTTCCCAATTCCTCGCGGTGAGACCAGAGCAGCCGTGGCGTCGCACCCCCTGCGCACATAATCACCTTTCCACCATCCCTATCCAGAGACAAGCGCTCAGTCATCCCCGTGTCCAGGTACTTAACATGTACTGCCACGCACCGTGGTTTTTGCCCTTGTTCCTTAGAAAACTCAAGTCTCTCAACCCTACACCTAGTCTTGATCTCCACCCCCTGGCCAAACCAATCGACAATCGATACTCCGCTGTGGGTTCGCTGCCCAAATGAGTTGAACTGGGTTGGAAAAAGGTGCAACAGGGCGGTATCGGTGACCTCCAAATTAGGAATATTCTCCATAGCGTCTGTGCTCACCACAAAACCAACCTTCTCAGCCGCCTGGAGTACTTGTTTAGTCACAGGTGACGGTTCCGTTGCTGGGTTTGGTCTAACAAACTTCTGATTCAACTCTGCCTTCAAGCTGTCCCAATAGGCTGCCGTTTGACCAATATGTGTCGCCAGCCACTCCGACGACTCATGCATCATAGTATAGTTAATCGAGCCGCCACCACCCATAGTGCAAGCCCGCCCCGATATAATCGGAATTCCCTTGGGGGTCAGGGCATTGTGCAGCTTGAATACCTTTTCCTCTGCGTAGGACTTAGTCCAGTTGTTCTGGTGGGTAATGTCGCTGGTAGTAAAGAAATCATCCCCCTCCTCCAGCACTAACACCCGCTCCCGGATAGACCTGTCATTACCAGCTTCTAGGTAGTAGCTCAGAAACCCACAGGCTCCATTACCAGAGCCAACCACGATCGTATCGTACATCATCGCAATGGTTTTTTAAGCAAATTATTTTATTGTATCTCTTTCTCGGGAGTCGGGAATCGGGAGTCGGGAGTCGGGAGTCGGGAGTCGGGAGTCGGGAGCAGGGGAAGTGTGGGAAGTGTGGGGAAATGGGGAGATAGCCAGATGAAATTGATGTTTAATCGTGTGAGTGCTAAGAATTGGTATAACCTA
>NZ_JAAHFV010000495.1:0-3797 GCF_010672755.1 Moorena sp. SIO1F2 | reverse complement strand
TTTCTTGAAGTGCTAACTAGGCATTTAGAGATTCAAAATCTAGAGATTAAAACTATACCGTTACCGGTTACCCTCTCTAGTTTACTAGCTACTATACCTAATCCCATCTTACCTTATTGTGAGCAATACTTAGGCAATCCTGATATCGTCCATGGTACTGACCATGTCGTTTATCCCTGTCAAAAAAGCTTGCGGTTGATGACGATTCATGACCTAACCTTTATTAAATATCCTCAGTATGTTAACTCAATTGTTAAAAGCTATACTGCTCGGGTAAAACAATGTTTAAGGTGGACTGATTTAGTAATTACTGTTTCCCAGTCTACTAAACAAGATATCGTCAATTACTTAGGAGTGAATCCTGACAACATCCAAGTTATTCCTCAAGCTAGCCGTTACTCTACTCTAGATTTACCGAATACACTAGATTTACCGAATACCAAGGTGGAGTCTTTGGTGACATCAGTTAATTACGACTTCGCCCAACCCTATATTTTATTTGTGAGTACTCTTGAGCCCAGGAAAAATATTAATACTCTGATTGCAGCATTTAATTATTTAAAACAACGGCATCAAATTGAGCATCAGTTAGTACTGATTGGGCAAAAAGGATGGTCTTATGAATCTATTTTTGCCGATATTGCTAGCTCCCCTTGGAAACACCATATTCATCATCTGGGCTACTTATCGGATCAACTGGTAGCCTGGTTTTACTCAAATGCAGATGTTTTTGTGTATCCTTCCTACTATGAAGGGTTTGGTCTACCTGTCTTAGAAGCGATGACTTTGGGTGCCCCTGTGATTACCTCTAATACTTCATCCCTGCCTGAAGTAGCGGGAGATGCCGCAATTTTAATTGACCCTAATCAGCCTATTGAATTAGCAGATGCTATGGTCAAGGTTATCAGTAATTCTCAATTCCGGGAGGAATTGATTAGAAAGGGTAAGGAAAGAGCGATGCTATTCTCTTGGGAGAGAACGGCAAGGGAAACTCTAGCAGCCTATACATCTTTAGTAGGAAAGGGAAGAGGCAGAGGAGTACTTGAGAGATCGAGCATTCTAGATAATTAGTGGGATTATTCATTAAATCATTAATTACAATGGGATTTACCTTGGCCAAAAGGCCACGCTACGCGAATGGTCACACTACGCGAACGCATTTCTGTTGAACCTAATTACTCGGTAACCTCCGCCTCAATGCCCATTGGAATGTGAAGTCTCAAGTGTGAAATGTGAAGGTTGGGTTGTTTATTTGTTCACCTTTGGCCTCCCTGATCCTTCACAAGAATGAACAGCCCTAGAGGCTTCAGCCGTGGGAGGATGTCAAATACCCATGTTCTAGGAGAAATTCCGGGGACATTTCATCCATCGCTTCAGCAGCTGGTACTCGATTACCCAGCAACTTATCGACATATTTCCCTAAAATGTCACTTTCAATATTCACCCAATTGCCAGTCCGTAAGTGGCTAAGATTGGTATGGGTGTAACTATGGGGAATCACCGCTACTTTGAACCAACTGCCGTTGGGGTCACACTCAGCAATCGTTAGGCTGACCCCATTGACAGCAATGCTACCCTTAGGAACAAGATAACGGGCTATCTTATGCTGCCACACATCCGTCAAAGAAGCTGGTGCTGTAAAGCACATTTCCCAGGAGTTTGGTGTTTGTAAAGATTGCGTTAAGCAGCCAATACCGTCAATGTGACCCGTGACAAAATGACCCCCTAGCTTGCTACCCACACGCAAAGACGTTTCCAAATTAACGTAGGAGGTTGTCTGTAGCCGTTGTCCGAGGGTGGTGCGCCCCTGAGTTTCATCAGAAGCAGTGGTCGAGAAGCCTGTGGGCAAAACTTTCTCTACCGTTAGGCAAATTCCGTCCACTGCTACACTATCACCAGGTTCTAAATCCTGTAAGATAACATCCATAGCATCAGAGGTACCGGAGACAATAAAGCGATCGCTTCCGATTGGTCCAATTGTGCCGAGGGCTTGAATTAATCCTGTAAACACTGTTGTTTATACTGTTCTTCTGTAAGCGGATGAACTGGTGCAACTAGAATGTTAGTAGGAAAAGAGCTGGCATAGGTTTGTGTTTTTTTAGTGAAGTGGCCAAACAAATTTCCTGAGACTAAGGCATACTTGGAGAATACAATCTTGTTGATCTCACCGAATTGGATTCTCAAGGGCTGATCTTACCGTTGACCGGTAACATGACAAGAACAGATCTGGCAAGCGCAAGTTTCGGTGCCCGTCTGTACAGTACTAGTTTACCGCTTCGCTTTGATGCCCCTGATGCTGACCGTATTCTAGAGGCTAAGCTGATGATTGAAATGAGAGTTGCTGGCATTGCAGTAGATACTGTAACACGTAGCCCCATCGTGTTACTGAAAGATGTCTTAGATCGGCGTGCTCTGCCAATCTATATTGGGCAAGATCAAGCAAAGGCAATTATCAGTGCTTTGGAAAGACAAACACCACCCCGTCCCCTGACCCATGACCTAATGGTCAATTTTCTAGAGGAGTGGAACATAAAACTGGATCGTGTTATAATACACTCCCTCCAGGATAACACGTTCTATGCCAGCCTCTGTGTTAGTCAGGGTGAGACAAAGAAAGAAATTGATGCTCGACCAAGTGATGCCATCTCTATCGCCCTGCGTACTGGCAGTCCGATTTGGGTGATGGAAGAAGTTATTGCCGATGCTTCGATACCTGTAGACCAAGATAAGGACGAAGAGGAGCGTCGAGCTTTTCGGGAATTTGTCTCTAATATCCGCCCAGAAGATTTTCTCCACCGTGGAGGATATAGCCGTGGTACCTAAAGCCAAAATAATGGGATTAAACGGGATTTAACAGCAACAATATTTCAATTTCTCTGAAAAAAATTATTGAGATGTTTCTGAAAGCCTTACCATTTAGCTGTTGGTGAGATTTTTTCTGATACTCTAATCCCGATGCTCTACCGCAAGTGAGCGTTGGCATAAATTGATATATCCCAAGCTATACCCCAAGCTATACCCGAAGCTATAACCGAATACAATCGATGGCCATCAACTGAGTTTTTTGCGCAACTGTTTTTTGGGCAACGTTTTAACCAAAGATTTGATTATTTCAGCAGTTGGGGAACATGCGTTATCGGCGGTTTGGTAAAACTAATCTCCAGCTTTCAGTATTTTCTTGCGGCACCATGCGTTGCTTAGCATCTGAGTCAAATGCTCAGAAGACAGTGCAACAGGCAATCGATCAAGGAATTAACCACTTGGAAACTGCCAGGGGTTACGGCAAGAGTGAAGAATACCTTGGTAATATCCTGAAAGCTGGATTGTCACTACCACGAGACCAGCTATATATCACCACCAAGATTCCACCAACCCCTGATGCTGATTTGATGAGTCAGTGGATTAATGATTCCTTAGAACGTCTACAGCTCGACTATATCGATTGTTTAGCAATTCATGGCATTAACACTGAGGAGCATCTGTCCTGGGTAAAGTCCGACAGCGGCTGTATGGCAGCTGTCCAAAAAGCCGTAGCCCAGGGACGTATAAACCATGTTGGTTTCTCAACCCACGGTTCAATAGAAGTGATTCTAGGGGCAATTCAGACAGATTTTTTTGAATTCATCAACCTGCATTACTATTACTTCTTTCAACGCAATGCTGCGGCGATTGAATTGGCTAATCAGAAGGATATGGGGATATTCATCATATCTCCTGCTGATAAAGGAGGCAAACTCTACACCCCACCACCAAAGTTAGAGAAACTGTGCCATCCCTTCTCGCCACTGGAACTGAAA
>NZ_JAAHFV010000494.1:0-3822 GCF_010672755.1 Moorena sp. SIO1F2 | reverse complement strand
TCTTACGGTAAATTCAAACCACTCGCTATTGCATCAAGACAGGGATTTGTCTGACTATTATTGGCATCCCCTTTGGAATACAGGCTATCAAGCTGGGCATCGCTACTCTGGCACCATTTGGCAGAACAATTGAGGAAACGTCAGACGCTGGTAGCCTCCTCAATAGGATTTTTAACATTATCTGGCTGCTCGTCTTTGGCTGGGAGATTGCTGTTGCTCATTTGGTCTCATACCAAATCCGCTTGCCAAAACCCCTTTATAAAAATCGACCAAATCTTTTTATGCTAGGAATTTAGGGCTATGCAGATAAGGGGGGTATGGGAACAGGATTTGGTATCAGACGTTTTTGGGCAAACTCGGACAAGTTTTTGGACATTCAGTCTAGCTTATTTAAATGCGATTACCCTGCCCTAAAACCTAGATATTTGTACCTCACCAGTTAGAGAATTGCTAGATTACCAATCAAGTCCTAAAATTTCTGGTAAAGTAGTTAACCCGTATCGCTGCGGACAGCGAGTTTCTCCTATATCTTTGCCAATCAACTCAGAGCCTATTAAATACTCTTTTCTTAACTTATTTTGACACCAAGACAATACTAAATCGATATAAGGAGTTTTGACCCCAGCAATTGCTGCAATACCACGAATAACCACTAAACCAAAAGGAATATCTTCTGTCAAATAGCGGTGATTAAAGTTGGGAAGATAAGTCCCATTCGGCATTTGTAGCATGGGGTGTACAATCCCGTTATAAGCACCATTGGTTAGAAAAACAGTATGTATATTTGTTTTATCGGCAATATATTCACTGTAATGATTCATATCCCAATCATAAACGAAAATCACTTCAGACAAATCTATTTGGGGATATTCTTGGCCAATCTGACGACTAATAGTAAGGATTTCTTCACTAAGTTTACCTAGAAGTTCTGCTGTATACTCATCTATACCATGATAGAATAACGGTTTGTAATCTAAAGGTTGCCCATCCCAATTTTTCCAACGCCCATAGATAATAGGAGGATGACTATAGGCATTCGGAGAAACTAAGGTCATTCCCAATAAATGACCTGAGATAATAAGTTTTGGTAGATTCCCTAAAAGTTTTTGTAACTCTACAATAAATTTAGGTATCCTAGCATTAGAAGGATTGCCTTGTAATGCTCCTACTAATTGTGTTTTGATACTCATAATCTCTACCGATTTGCCAAATTCGCGATTGCCACAAACCCAAGGTAGGGATTCAAAATTGATAACAATACAAGAATTTAATTTTATTCTTAGAGCATACCTAACATCAAACTCAAAGCCATTTTGCCCGGGCATACCAATAAGTATACAGCCTTCTTCAATGTAGGGAAATAGCAGTTTTAGGTACTTTAAGTGTAGGAAAGCTGGAAGTACAAAAATAATTATGTCACTGTTACAGGCTGCCTGAGCAGGATCGTCAGTAACCAAAAAAGGTTGAGACTGTAATTTAGACCAGTCTTTATTTTTTTATTCACGGAAGGTAACAGTTAATGAGTGATTGTTCAAGTGTTCGTTCCAACGTTGGACTTTATTTGAATCATTAATAAAAACCCGAACATTCACATTGGATTTTTGAGAAAAAATCCCGGCTAAAGCATGAGCACCGCTACCGGCACCACAAATTAAAATTTGCATATCTCAAGTTTCTATCTCAGGGTAAACGCATCTTATACCAAATCCGGTTGCCATACCCCCTTAATAAATTAAAGAAACTCTAGCCAATGATAATCAGTCAAATTTCTAATTTCTTCTTTGATTCCACTGAGAATATTACAACGGGAAACCAAAGTTTTTTCCATTCTCTTGGTGCGCATTCCCTAGGTCGGGAAACCCGACCGGGGTCGCACCGCTTCATCAATGGTTTCAAAGTGCTCATTGACCAAGGGCTCATCTACGTGCACACCATAGTCTTTCGGCTGGTTGTAACTCTGGGGAGTAAGCTGGTAAGTATTCCACCATCATGCCTGAGGGAAGATTAACTGTCTTGATGCAATAGCGAGTGGGGGAAACCCCCTGTTCCCTTGCTGCATCGCTTTTTTACTGCGATGCCATCCCGCATTATCTTCTATCAATAAAACTTTTTTTTTCAGAAATACCAGCATCAACGGCAAAGTTTTGATACACTAGATTCAACCATAATGTGTTGACTCTAGGGATTAGATACCACAAAGTTTCTCCAGTTTTTAGTTTGACAAATCCATAGACAGATAACCATTCATAGCGATGGCTAATATCATGTCGGGATAATTACCCTTAATAAAAATCTCCCCATCTCCCCATCTCCCCATCTCCCCATCTCCCCATCTCCCCATCTCCCCATCTCCCCATCTCCCCACCCTCCCTCTAATTATGGGTATTCAACCTGACTTGATATAACTATTGCCGTTGGTCTTTACCCTATGGGACTCCACACTTTCCTTAAAATTGGTTTTAATCCCACTCTATGTTCATCGAAAAACCAGACATCTAGATCAGCCAGGGGATATTTTTGTTCTATTTTTTTGACCTTTAAAGGTAAAGTTTGTTTAAATTTTTCTTGTTCATCTTCATCTGCTTTCCTATGTTTGGGTCTGGGACTCTGATCGGAGTATTTGAGCTTTTTTAGGTCAGGACTTACGCACAGACTCCATGGGTAGGGTGGGCAAGGTTTTGCCCACCCTACAGGTAGCTGATGAAAATAGAAGACTATGTCTTGATGCAATAGCGAGTGGGGGAAACCCCCTGTTCCCTTGCTGCATCGCTTTTGATTTTATTGCTCCTGATGATATTCGCATCAAAGGAACGCGAGTAGGCATTGAGAATGTTCTGTATGAGTACATTTATCGTAATCGTACTCCAGAAGAAATTCTTAACTGTGTCTTGATGCAATAGCGAGTGGGGGAAACCCCCTGTTCCCTTGCTGCATCGCTTTTTACACCATTACCTTGGAACAAGTTTATGGCACAATTCTTTACTACTTAAACAACAAAGAAGTTGTCAGCGAATATATCTCTGACTGGCTGGAATGGAGTCATCAGCAACACAAAGCTCAAGAACTCAACCCTCCTCCAGGTATAGTTCGATTACGAAAATTAAAAGCGGAACAAGAAGCGAAGAATAAAGCCTATACTATGACTTAAGCGCAATCATCCCATCATGCCCATACGTCAAACCTTAGACTTACCAGACATCCAACTGTCTTACCTAGAATGGAACCAAGGCCAAACTCCCTTGTTACTCTTACATGGCTTAGCGGACCATGGCCTAGTGTGGTCTAGCCTCGGGGATTACCTTGCCCCAAACTATCATATTGTTGCTCCAGATCTGCGCGGTCATGGGGAAAGTAGCAAGCCGGATCAAGGCTATACCTTTGATGATCACATCGCCGATTTAGAAGCGTTAATGGATCACCTAGGATGGTCTAGTGCTCATATCCTCGGTCACTCCTGGACTGGTAAATTAGTTCCAATCTGGGCTAAGCAAAATCCATCCCGATTGCGCAGCCTAATTTTGGTGGATCCCTTTTTCATCGGCAAAATTCCGATGTGGTTTAAAGTTCTGTTTCCCCTACTCTTCCGTGTGTTGCCTTTTGTAAAAGCTATGGGCCCCTTTGTCAGTTATGAGCAAGCGGAAGCACAAGCTAAACAATTAAAACAATACCGGGGTTGGAGTCCCTTTCAGCAACAAGTCTTTCAAGCCAGCATTGAACCTAAACCTGATGGCAGTTGGGGCAGTAAATTTGTGGTTCAGGCGAGAAATGAGATTTTTGAAGACGTGATGCGCGTAGCAGGACTAACGGAAATCATTGCTATTC
>NZ_JAAHFV010000493.1:0-3827 GCF_010672755.1 Moorena sp. SIO1F2 | reverse complement strand
CACTGCCTCAAACAGGATCACCAAGATGGAATGCGAAGAGGCGGGCGGCATGCATTGCCTCAGAGGCAGTTTCAACAAGGAAGACATGCCTTTCAGGGAGTGGACCAACTTCACATGGAGTGCAGTCTGCAGCTACAACAAGGTGCAGGACTGGATCTTCGGAGACGATGCCACCAGCAAAATAATATTGTAGCAATTACTGATATTATAGGTAAGGGGGGAGTAGGAAAAACAGAACTAGCAATTCAATACTCTTGGTACAATTTAGAAAATTCTCCCGGTGGTTGTTGTTGGTTAAATCTCCAGGGAGTCGATATTGTCACCCAGCTCTCGGAATTTGCATTTGTGAATGATTTTCCTGGTTTTCCGATGCCTAAAAATCTCAGCATTGCTAGCCAACTTGCTTATTGCTGGAAAAAGTGGCAACCAGGTAAAGTTTTATTGGTGTTTGATAATGTCACTGATATCGATAAAATTAAAAACTACTTACCGCCCATGGGTTCTCGATTTAGGGTGTTAATTACTACTCGTAGCTCAGAGTTACCCTATCCATCACTTGCTTTGGGTAAATTACCAGAAACTGATGCTCTAGAATTATTAGTAAAATTAGTAGGAAAAGACTTTGTTGAAAAGGAGTTAGAAACTGCCAAAGCAATCTGTCAATTCGTTGGCTGTATACCTTTAAAGTTATACAATGTGGCAGCGCTATACTCAAAGCCAGGGAGTACATGATGCTAGAAGAAATTTTATTGCTCCTAGAGCAGAAGCAATCTCAAGAAGGTGACTCTGGTACAGATGTTGTGCTGGAACTCAATTGGGATTCTTTACAGTCTTCAGCTCAAACCATGGCTGCTCTGCTGAGTTTGTTTGCCTTGGCTCCTATTTCCTGGTCATTAGTATCAAAGGCGGCTAGGGCAGCTAGCTTGGAATTTGATTTAGTAGTTAATCGGGATATCTTAGTTGAAAAGTATTTACTACAGAAGTTGGATGATAATACCTACCAACTTCACGAGCGTATTAGAGAATTTTTGAGTATCAAGGGGGAACAGTTAGCTGATGTTGAAAACCTAAAACGGGGCTTTTGTTCAGCTATCGTAGCAATAGCAAAGGATATTCCTGAGACCCCAACTCAGTCAGACATTTTAGGAATTACCCCTGCTATCCCTCACCTGGTGGAAGTTGCCACTAACCAAAACGATTATTTAAATGACGAAGATTTAATCTGGCCTTTTGTGGGCTTAGCCCGCTTTTACGAGGGTCAAGGCGCTTACGAACAAGCATTGTATTGGTATCAGCAATGCTTATCAACGCTTAGAGCGCGCTTGGGTGAAGAACACCGAGATGTGGCCACCAGCCTCAACAACTTGGCTTATCTGTACGAGATCCAGGGGCGCTACCTTGAAGCGGAACCGATGTACCAGCAAGCCTTAGACCTGAGGCAACGCCTGCTGGGTCAACAACACCCAGATGTGGCCACCAGCCTCAACAACTTGGCTTATCTGTACGAGATCCAGGGGCGCTACCTTGAAGCGGAACCGATGTACCAGCAAGCCTTAGACCTGAGGCAACGCCTGCTGGGTCAACAACACCCAGATGTGGCCACCAGCCTCAACAACCTGGCAGGACTGTACAAAAGCCAGGGGCGCTACCTTGAAGCCGAACCCCTGTTCCAGCAAGCCTTAGACCTGAGGCAACGCCTGCTGGGTCAACAACACCCAGATGTGGCCACCAGCCTCAACAACCTGGCAGGACTGTACAAAAGCCAGGGGCGCTACCTTGAAGCCGAACCCCTGTTCCAGCAAGCCTTAGACCTGAGGCAACGCCTGCTGGGTCAACAACACCCAGATGTGGCCACCAGCATCAACAACCTGGCAGGACTGTACAAAAGCCAGGGGCGCTACCTTGAAGCCGAACCCCTGTTCCAGCAAGCCTTAGACCTGAGGAAACGGCAGCTGGGTCAACAACACCCAGATGTGGCCACCAGCCTCAACAACCTGGCTTTACTGTACCACAGCCAGGGGCGCTACCTTAAAGCCGAACTCCTGTTCCAGCAAGCCTTAGACCTGAGGAAACGGCAGCTGGGTCAACAACACCCAGATGTGGCCACCAGCCTCAACAACCTGGCTTTACTGTACTGGAGCCAGGGGCGCTACCTTGAAGCCGAACCCCTGTTCCAGCAAGCCTTAGAGCTAAGGAAACAGCTGCTGGGTCAACAACACCCAGATGTGGCCACCAGCCTCAACAACCTGGCAGCACTGTACCACAGCCAGGGGCGCTACCTTAAAGCGGAACCCCTGTTCCAGCAAGCCTTAGAGCTAAGGAAACAGCTGCTGGGTCAACAACACCCAGATGTGGCCACCAGCCTCAACAACCTGGCCGGACTGTACGACAGCCAGGGGCACTACGAAGAAGCGGAACCCCTGTACCTGCAAGCTTTAGAGCTGATGAAACGCCTGCTGGGTAAACAACACCCATATGTGGCCACCAGCCTCAACAACCTGGCCGGACTGTATGACAGCCAGGGGCGCTACCTTAAAGCGGAACCCCTGTTCCAGCAAGCCTTAGACCTGAGGAAACGCCTGCTGGGTCAACAACACCCAGATGTGGCAGAAAGTCTCCACAATCTGGCCGGACTGTACGACAGCCAGGGGCACTACGAAGAAGCGGAACCCCTGTACCTGCAAGCTTTAGAGCTGATGAAACGCCTGCTGGGTAAACAACACCCATATGTGGCCACCAGCCTCCACAACTTGGCCGGACTGTATGACAGCCAGGGGCGCTACCTTAAAGCGGAACCCCTGTTCCAGCAAGCCTTAGACCTGAGGAAACGCCTGTTGGGTAAACAACACCCAGATGTGGCCACCAGCCTCAACAACCTGGCCGGACTGTACGAAAGCCAGGGGCGCTACAAAGAGGCCAAAACTCTCTACCAGCAGGCTCGACAGATTGCTCTCAAGCAGTTGGGAGAGGAACATCCTACAACTCGCTCTATTTGCCGTAATTTGGAGGATCTATTGGGAAAATCTAATTTGGCAAATCTATGGCTCAAACTAAGGAAAATACTAAGGTTTTAAAGCATAATTGAAAGTATTATAGCAATCCTAGCAACCTATCACCATAGTTTAGGATTATTTAAAGACTTTACGCATTTGATATTCACAGCAGCATTTGGCTCTTCTATCTCCCCAAGTAGAAGCGCCTGCCAACCAAAAGGCCACTCCAATGGATATGGAGTAATGAAATGTGTTGCCAACTCTGCTTTAAAGCCAAATCGTTCATAATACCTAGGATCACCATACACGAAGAGAATAGTCACATTCATACTACGCAATCTCTTAATCCCAGCATCAATTAGTTTACTCCCAATACCATTACCTTGGCATTCTGGCTTAACAGCGAGTGGTGCCAGAATATACCCATGGAAATCTGGTTTTTCGCCAATAAATACAGGACTATATGCAACGTTTCCAATTATTTCATTGTCATCGACCGCTACTAATGATAGGGTACATGGCTCGGTAATATTGGAGATGAGGTCATCAGCCAGACCTGCCACAAGATCACCCTCCCCGATCGGAAAGGCCGATATATGTAAGGAGCGCACGCTCTCACGATCCCTTATTTCTGCATCTCGGATAATCATGTTGTGCGGCTTCATGTATTGAGTTATTATTTAATTCTATA
Source organism: Moorena sp. SIO1F2 (assembly GCF_010672755.1). Classification (NCBI taxonomy): domain Bacteria; kingdom Bacillati; phylum Cyanobacteriota; class Cyanophyceae; order Coleofasciculales; family Coleofasciculaceae; genus Moorena; species Moorena sp. SIO1F2. Next base: position 143 of record NZ_JAAHFV010000493.1, on the reverse strand, counting down.
GCAATTCTACGAATTGTGAGGTACGCTTTTCAACCTCAAAGTCACCCTTATTAAGGGAAACGGAGGATCAAGTTGTACCTTATGGGATATATAGCGTTTCTAGGACTCATGAGGTACACATTAGTTTTTACCTCTTCCCTGCT
>NZ_JAAHFV010000492.1:0-3855 GCF_010672755.1 Moorena sp. SIO1F2 | reverse complement strand
TTAGATGTTCTATAAAATTGACAAGAGTGCCGTAATTTTCTGTAAATGATGGATAGGTTTCCAGACCTACTATAATGCTAGCCAAGATTATTACGATCAAAACTGTATTCTGAAAGATTTCAGAATTAGAAATTTTTTGGAGTGCTACCTGCATAAAAAAATTATATAAACAATTACAGTGGGCAACTTGTGATATAATTATATCCCGATGAATACTTATCATTCCGGGTGCTTGGTAATAAAGTTTATTGATTAGTGCTTAGCAATCACTAATGAATAAACTATAGTACCAATATCCTTAGGCAAATATTACTATACTATATATAGCAGCTATCAATTCGGTGAGGTACAAAGTTCTGGGTTTTAGGGAGCAGCGATGCAGCGCGGTCTTGGGGGTTTCCCCCATGAGCGACTGCATCAAGACGGGAGCAGGGAGCAGGGAAGAGGGAAGAGGGAGAAAATCCAGCGTTGCTTAATAATGGAATGATTTTAAGAGTTTTCTGGAATGGGCATGTTGGTGGAATGGGCATCAGGCGTGGAACTGGCATCTTGCCAGTTTCATGCTTATTTTCGAGCGGGCAGGATGCCCAATCTACTCCTATTCATTCCTAAATTCAGCAACGCCGAAAATCCCTCCCTACTCCCTACTCCCTACTCCCTACTCCCTACTCCCTACTCCCTACTCCCTACTCCCTACTCCCTACTCCCTACTCCCTACTCCCATTAACCCAGATAGCTTACTTCTTGGTAAACCGCCAAACTCCATCCCAATCCTGTGGCACCCCTTGGGCCATCAACTGATTAATTCGCTCCACATATAAGGCAGCGGTCTTATCCAAAGGATTCACCATTAACACGTGATTAAAATATTCTAAAGCCTTGTAAAATCCTTGAGTGCGATAACACTCTAAACCTTGTTCAAATTCCAGTTGCGTTTTTAACTTCAATTCCCTAACTGCCTCCGTCTCACCATCCAGCACTTCATAGATAGCAAGGGGTTCATTTCTACCTTTAACAATTGCTCGATCTAGAAACCGAATTTGATAGTGATTGGGATTGCTCAATTTATCTAAGGTTTGCTGGGAAATTAAGCAAGAAACCCCATAAAACTTGGTCAATCCTTCCAAACGAGCGGTCAAGTTAACATTATCAGAAAAAGCATCCCCCTGCATTCGGAATGTCTCTCCAACCATCCCCACCATCATGTGACCATAGTGGATGCCAATCCCTACTTGAATTGGTAAATAACCGTTGGCTTCACGCTTTTGATTGTATTGCTGGACTTTTTTGAGCTTGGCAATTCCAGCACAGACAGCATCATCAGCGCCATCAGGGAAAACTGCCATCATGCCATCCCCTAGAAATTTGACAATAAAGCCATCGTGATTGCGAATTTCAGGACTGACACGCTTAAGATAGGCATTGACGAAGTCAAAGTTTTCCTTTGGTGTCATACTCTCAGAAATGGTAGTAAAGGAGCGAATATCACTGAACATCACCGCCATTTCTTTACTAACGTGGTCCCCTAATTGGACATGAATCACATTGTCCTTGTGCAGAAAATTAAGATATTCAAATGGGAAAAACCGAGCAAAGGAATTTTTTAGGGTTTCCAGAGTTTCATTGGCTTGAGTCAATTCTTGCTCACGGGCTTTTACCGTTTGAACCATTTGCCGGAAAACTCGTGCTAGTCGTCCTAACTCGTCGCTCCGAGTGGCTACTTCCTCCAGACTTTCTGGCTTAAATGTATCATTTTCCACAGCGGCGGCTGCTACTGTCACCTTTTCTACCTGTTTTATATACTTTGACTGGCGCAGATTTTCAGCTTTAAGCTGCTCTTCAGCTTCGGTTCGTTTGAGGAAGTTAAGATAGGCTTTGGAATGGTAACGAATACGAGCAATTAGTTCTACCCGATCTGGCAGTTTTACTAAGTAATCATTTGCTCCAAATCCAAAGGCTTTAGCTTTAATTACTGGTTCTTCTTTACTTGATAGTACAATCAGGGGAATAGGTCGAGTCGGCGAATCCTTAGAACGCAAAAAACGCACTAACAACAAGCCATCCATCTCCGGCATGACCAAGTCTTGTAGAATGACCGTTGGTTGGTACTCCTTAGCTACTTTTAAGGTTTCAGTTGGATCCTGACAGTAGCGAAAGATAATATCCTTTTCTGGAGCCAACATGCGGCGAATGGCTTCGCCGATCATGGGCTGATCATCGATAAGTAGGACTTTAATCGGCTCTTGAGTCACCATTTTATTTGTAATGTCCGCTTTGGCTATCAATTAGATCAGGTACAGCATAGATAAATAACCTAGGGTTAGCTAATTCTTTGGCGTTGCTTAATAATGGAATGATTTTAAGAGTGAGGTGGAATAGGCATCTTGCCGTAGAATGGACATCAGGCGTGGAACTGGCATCTTGTGTAGAACTGGCATCTTGTGTAGAACTGGCATCTTGCCAGTTTCCTCCTTATTTTGGGGCGGGCAGGATGCCCACTCTACTCCTATTCATTCAAAGACTGACGCAACGCTAATTCGTTTAGCAGTTTATCAAATTTTGTTCAATACTCTGGGCAAACTGGGAAAACTATGTCATGCCAATTGTGCTTAATAGTCAGCTATTGTTAAGAATTATTATAATATATCAGTGTTGTGCAATAAAAGTGATATATAAATTTAGCTATAGGAATTTAGCTAAGGCTTAAACGCGAATCCTTTGATTAGGGCAGGTGCGATCGCGTCTAGGGGCAAAATTTCCACCGCCGCCTTCAACTCTGCTGCTGCTTTCGGCATCCCATAAACCACGCAACTGCTTTTATCTTGGGCAATAGTATGCCAACCTTTAGAGCGCAACAGTTTTAGCCCTTCAGCTCCATCTCTACCCATGCCAGTTAACAAGACAGCGGTGCCTTTGCGCTTCCAGTACTCGGCTACACTTTTGAAAAAAACATCTACGGAGGGGCGGTAGGGATAATTACTGGGTTTGGTGGTATAGGTTAACCTCAAATTCGATGTTAAAAACAGGTGGTCTTTGGTTCCAGCAATCAATACTTTCCCTACTTCAGGACGGCTACCGTCAGACGCTAGTTGGACTACCAAGGGTGTCTGATGATTCAACCACTCCACTAATCCTGAAGCAAACTGCACATCTACATGCTGGACAATCACAATTGCTGCACTGAAACTTGCTGGTATGCTGGAGAGAATCGTTGCTAGAGCCTTTGGTCCTCCAGTAGAAGCACCAATTGCGATTAACGGCGGAAGATGGAGTTGGGAATTTCGGGCTGGGGATTTTGAATTTCGGGTGGATTTTCCAATCAGTTTACCAATGGTAGCAATTTTAGTAAGTAGTTCTTGAGCAGCGTCTGGGTTACCGCGAGTGCCCAAAACTGGCAGGCTGACAGCATCTAAGGCTCCATATCCAAGGGCTTCAAATACTTTAGATGAATTCTGCTGGACGCTAGCGGTTACCACTAAAATCGCACAGGGAGAATGTTTCATGATCTGGCGAGTTGCCTCAACCCCATCTATTACTGGCATTGTCAAATTCATCAAAATTAAGTCTGGGAGATCTTTGGCACATTTGGCAATAGCTTCGGCACCATCACTAGCAACCCAAGCTACTTTATAGTCTGGAACCACCATCAAGACACGCCGCAGGGTCTCTACTGCCATCATTGAATCATTAACAATTGCTATTTTCATGTCATAAAAATGCTGATTACTTTTTTATAAGGGAGTAGGGAGTAGGGAGTAGGGGAGTAGGGAGTAGGGAGTAGGGAGTAGGGAGTAGGGAGTAGGGAGTAGGGAGTAGGGAGTAGGGAGAAGGGAGTAGGGAGTAGGGGAGTAGGGA